>JAAYBR010000026.1 GCA_012730045.1 Candidatus Hydrogenedentota bacterium
CACCAAGCCGTTCCCCTGCGGGGGCGCGGCAAGCGGCGCCCCTACGTGCGCATGTCCTCGGTTCGTGCGGGAACACCAAGCCGTTCCCCTGCGGGGGCGCGGCAAGCGGCGCCCCTACGTGCGCATGCCTTGGGCATATGGGAAGACGCTAGGGAATCCTCCGTAGGGGCGCCGCTTGCTGCGCCCTCTTCTTTCGCGGCATAACCCGGCCTGCCGGCCCTCCATCCAGCGGTCAGGGCCCTTGCTATTTCCGGCTTTTCGGGGTAACATTCAAAAGGATGCCCTTTTTTGGTGCTTCGTGCCCGCAATTAATAGAGGAGCAACTGAATATGAACAGGTTTTTTTGTCTCGTGTTTGCCCTGATGGTGGGGACGTGGTGTTTTGCCGCCTTCGGGGAGGGCCAGCCGGCGGCGATCGGCAGCATCACGAAGGTGGAGGGGCCGGTTTCCGTGGTTCGGGGGGACGGGGAGATCGCGGCCGAAAAAGGCGCGCGCCTGTTTCCGTCGGACGTGATCCGGACCGGGGAGGGCGGCAGTATTGGGATGGTGCTGCGCGACGACACCACGCTGTCCCTGGGCCCGTCCAGTGAGCTGAAGATGTCGGAGTTTGAGTTCAAGCCGGCGGAGGGCATTTTTGGCCTGACGCTCGGGGTGGCAAAGGGCACCCTGGTGTATATTTCCGGCCAGATCGCCAAACTCGCGCCCGGCTCCGCCCGCATTGAAACGCCCGCCGGCGTGGCCGCCGTTCGCGGCACCAAGCTCCTGGTGGAGGTGCCCGGGTCCGAAACGGCGAAACAGAAGAAGGGGTGATCGGAATGAAACACCTTTCTTTTCTTGTGATCGGATGCGCGGTGTTTGTTTCGGGATGCGCCACGACGACACCCACGACCAATTTCTACCTCGTGCCCGACCCCGAGGGGCACACGGGCGAGGTGGTCATAAGCAACGAGACCGGCGACGTGACCCTTAACAAGCCCGATGAAACCGTCTCCACGGAATCCGCGGCCACGCCGTTTTCGGCCTCCAGGCAGGCCGACCCGGCTGAGATCCAGACCAAGTTCGGCGCGGCGCTCGCGGTGATGCCGGCGCCCCCAAAGGCCTTCAACATCCAGTTCGAAACGGCGTCAAGCAAGGTGGACGCCGAATCGCAGGGGGTGATCGGCGAGGTCGCGGAGGAGTCCCGGAAACGCGACTCGCGCGACATCAGCCTGAACGGCCACACGGACCGGCAGGGCGACGACGCGGCGAACATGAAGCTGAGTCTGGAGCGCGCCGAAGCGGTGAAAGCGGCGCTCGTTCAGGAGGGAATCAACCCCGAGCACCTCACCATCGAGTACTACGGCGAGAGCAAGCCCGTCGTTCCAACCGCCGACAATGTGAGCGAACCCAAGAACCGCCGGGTCGAAGTGGTCGTACGGTAGGCGGGACCGGGGTCAACGGCAGGGCATTTCCGTGTCATTTCAACGCGGCAACGAGCGGGCGGCCGGGAAGCGGGCGTCCAGGCGCAGGGTCATCGCGCCCCGTCATATCATGCTCATTGGGGTGGGGCTCGTGGCGCTGGGCCTCTATGGCGTGCTGCACCCCCCCTCCTTCGTCGGCGCGCTCGGCTACATGGGCTATGACGAGATGGTGCGGTTTGTGGGGGGGGCGCTGCCCCCTCCGGAGGTGGCCGTTGTTGACGTGGACGAGGCCAGCCTCGCGGCGCTGGGGCAATGGCCCTGGCCCCGCTTCAGGATCGCCGCCCTCATTGACGGGGCGGCGGCTCTGGGCGCCCGCAGCATCGCGGTGGACTTTCTCTTCTCCGAGAGGGACCGCCTTCCCCTGGACGCGGCCGGCAGGCTTTACGAGGAGGAGCACGGCCGTTCCCCCGGCCCCGGCGCGGCCCCGGACGATGTTCACGGCAATGACCGCATCCTTGCCGCGGCGATTGCCCGGCACAAAGCGGTCCTGGGATCGAGCCTGATGTTCGGTGAGGGGGTTCAGGCGACGCCCGGTGACTGCGGGACGCCCCTGAAGGTCGTTCTGCGGGCGTTGCCGGGAACGGACGGGGCGCCGCCGGTGTCCCAGGCGGCCGGGGGCGCGTGTCCTTTGCCGGAACTTGCCGCCGGGGCGCGGTTTGTGGCCGCAGCCAACAGCCTGCCCGACAGTGACGGACGGGTGCGCCGGATGCCCCTCGTGCTGCGTTCCCGGGAGGGCTATGTCCCCGGCCTGGCATTGGCCGCGCTGCTGGCGGCATGGGACGAGGACCAGGTCTCGATTCTATGGGCCGCGGCCGGGGTCCTGGAGCTGCGCATCCGGGACGTCGTCATCCCGACGGATCTCCGGGGAAACCTGCTGATCCCCTACCGGGCGCTGCCAACGGACCGGTTCCGCCACATTTCCGCAGTGGACCTGCTGGAGGGGCGGGTTCCAAGGGAACGCCTTCAGGACAAGATTGTCTTCATCGGCTCGTCCGCCGACGGGCTGCATGACGCGCATCCCACGCCGAACCTGCGGCGCTGCCCGGGGGTTGACCTCCATGCCTTTGCCGCCGACGCCGTGCTGCGCCGGGACTTCTTCGTCGAGCCGGCGTGGGTCACGGGGATGCAGGCGGTGATCGTCCTTGTTGTGGGACTCCTCGTGAGCGCCCTGATGGCCTGGGCGCCCATCACCGTCGGCGCGGGGGTTTCCGGCGCAATGTCGGTGGCGCTGACGGCCGGCTCATGGATGCTGCTCAAACACGGGGGCGTCTTCTTTTCCCCGGTTCCCGGCCTGGGCATGCTGCTTGGCGGATGTCTCCTGCTGACGCTTCTGCGCCTTCGCCAGAAGGAACAGCTCATTCTGGAGGATCTTCGGGAACTGTCCCTCGCGCAGAACTGCGCCCTCCTTGGCCTTGTGTCCATCTCCGAAATACGGGATCCGGAAACCGGCCAGCACATCACGCGAACCCAGCATTTTGTCCGGGTACTGGCGGAGCATCTGGGCAAGACCCCCAAGTACCGCCGCCAGCTCACGGCGAGGAACATCGAAAGCCTTTTCAAAAGCGCGCCGCTGCACGACATAGGAAAGGTCGGCATACCGGACAGCGTCCTGCTGAAACCCGGCCGCCTGACCGATGATGAGTTCAACATCATCAAAGGGCACACCCGTCTCGGGTATACGACGCTCGCACGGGCCGAGAAGATGGCCGGGCTCTCCCACGACGTCTCTTTCCTGCGGTTTGCCAAGGAAGTGGCCCGGTCCCACCATGAGAAATGGGACGGAACCGGGTATCCCGACGGCCTGAGCGGAGAGGAAATCCCCCTATCAGCGCGCCTGATGGCCCTGGCCGACGTCTACGACGCGCTCCGGGCGAAACGGGTCTACAAGGAGCCCATGACGCACGAGAAGGCCCGGGAGATCATCTGCGAGGGCAGGGGCAGGCACTTCGACCCCGATGTTGTGGACGCGTTCCTGGCCCTGGAACAGCCATTCCAGGACATCATCAGCGAACACGCGGATTCCGAGGAATCTGAGGAGCTGTGACCCTCCCGCCCCGGGGGTTCACCTGGCGGAGATTCGAGTAGGCCGCGCCCGCGCTCCCGCCGGACCCTACGACTGCGCGGGGAAGGCCTCCTCGTAGAGCACCTTTCCGTCCACATCGTGGAAACGGGCGGTGAGGGTGGGCACGCCCCCGGGGCGGTCCACCTCAAGGGAGAGAAAGCCGCCGACCACGTTGAGGTAGAGGTGCTCGGGGCGGCGGTCATCGGGGGGCCAGCCGCCGGCGTGCTCGTTGGTGGCCGGGCCGCAGGAGAACTCGCGCAGGCCGGTCTCGGGGTCTTTCGACGTGTACTGCCAGTGGCGGTCGCCGTTGCAGGTGATCATGTTCTTCTGCGACGCGAGGAAGGCGCGCAGCTCGCGGCCCTCGTGGGCGAAGCCGTCGTTGGCGTGGTTGTCGTTCTTGTTGTCACGGTCGGGCCCGACAACGGGGGTGGGGCTGACGAGGACGCGGAAGGTGGCGTCGGACGCGGCGACGGTGCGCTTGAACCACGCCTTCTGTTCGGCGCCCCAGATGCTCTTTTCGGGGCCGTCGCGCAGGTCGTTGGGGCTGCGGAAATCGCGGCCCTCGACCATCCACACCTCGAGGTCGCGGCCCCAGCGGGCGCTGCGGTACGTCTTCTCGCCCATGGGCACCTGCTCGCGGAAGACGCCGAGCCCCTGCCCAAAGGTGAAGGTCCCCATGTAGGGGTTCTTCATGGACGGCCAGCAGTCGTTCTGCCAGGTGTCGTGGTCGTCCTTCATGAAGTACGCCGCGATGTTCCGGTGGAAGGCGACATTGGACGGCAGGCTGTACTGCTGCTGCCAGTGCCAGCGGGCGAGTTCGATGGACTTCGCGCGCTCGTCGTAGTAGAGGATGTCCCCCGTGTGGATGAAGAAGTCCGGGTCGAGGGCGGCCATGGCGGCGTACACCTTGTAGCCCTGGTCGCCGAGGTCGCGCCGCGGGTAGCGGTGGCAGGTGGTGATGATGGCGCGGACCCGCGCGGGGGCGTCGGCGGGCGGCGCGGTGCGGAAGCCGCCGTCCATCGTCTGGCCCGGCGCGCCGTCCGGCCCGCGCGTCTCGACCGTGAGGGCGTGCTTCGTGGCGGGCTTCAGCCCCACGAGGGGGAAGGCGCGCGTGAAGTCGCGGTCCGGGTCCACGGGCAGCCAGTCCGTCGCCGTCGCGTCGCCGCCCTCGGGGGTGACAACCACGCGCGCCTCACCCGGAGCGCCGGGCACCGCGCCCGCGATGGTGTCCACCGTGGACCCGTTGGGGAACTCGACCACGGGGGCGCAATGGCGCAGCTTCTGCTTCTCGTCCTCCAGGAGCCTGCCGGTCTTCGGGTCTTTGTAGCGGAAGACGGGCTCCGGGTGGTCCGAGCCGACGCGCTCGGCGTCGCGCGTGAGGCGCACCCAGACGATGGCGGAATCCGGGGTGACCTCGCCGATCTTGATGCCCGTGGCGAGATACGGCCCGTCGGCAAAGGCGGCGGCGCAGGCCAGCAGGGCGAACAGGGGGAACAACAGGGAGAACAGCACGCGCGCACGCTGGGACCGCCAGGCTCCAGCCTGGCCTCTTCTGCTTATGCGTGAAAAAACGCCGCCGGCATGCCGCCCGGTGAGCCAGGCTGGAGCCTGGCGATCCCAGGGGGGCACCGACCGTTGGCCTTCTTGTGGCTCCGGGCCGTGGGGAACGAAGGGGCGGCAACGAAGGTCTGTGTTCATGGTCAGTTCACCTCGTTGGTTTCGCCGGTGAGGGTGTTCACCGCGTGGTTGGCCACGCGGGCCACGTACTTGTTCGCGCCGTCGTTGACCGCGGCGCGGAGCGCGCCGAGGGCGGGCCGCGCGCGCCGGCCCAGACCGTCCAGCGCGAGGGCCGCCTGGAGGCGTATCCACTCGTCGCCGTCGGCGAGGGCGGCCTTCAACACCTCCAGCGCGGGGGCCGTGTCGTCCGGCATGCGGCGGACAACGCCCGCGGCGGCAGCCACGCGCACCACGGCCAAGGGGTCGCCGAGGGCCTTCAGAAGGGCGGCGCGGACTTCGCGGGGGGCGGCGGGCAGGGTGTCCAGCCCGGTCACGGCCCACCACCGCACGGACGGGTGGGGGCTGTCCTTGGCCGCGGAGAGCAGCTGCATGACGCTCTCGGGTGCGCCCGCCCCCGCCAGCGCCGCCACGGTGCGCAGGGTGTCCCAGAAGGTGGGGTCCTCCGCCGCCAGGGCGGCGTGCACCGCGTACCGCGTGCCGTGCACGTTGCCCAGGCGGTTCAGCTCCGCCTCGGGCAGGAGTCCCAGGTCGCGGCTGTCGGCGGCCCATTTGTCGTGGGCGGCGCGCAGGCGCGCGAGGGTCCCGGCGTGGGCGGGGTCCTCCGCGAGGCTGGCCAGCTCGTGCGGGTCGGCCTCCGTGTCGTACAGCTCCTCGGCGGGCTTGCGGTCGCCGGTCATCCAGGCGGCCCCCTCGGGCAGGGCGCCCTCGCGCTTCAGGCGGTTCAGCTCCTGCTTGACCGGGCCAAGCTCCGCGCTGTTCATGAATTGGTCGCGGGGCTTCCACGGCTCGTAGTTGCGGATGTACTTGTACCGCCCGTCATGCACGGCGCGCATCATGTCGTGGCGCTCGTCCATGCGGTCGCGGCCCGCGTGGACGTGCTCGCGCGGCGGCGGCAGGTCCGGCCCGGCGAAGGGGCGGCCCTGCAAATGGGCGGGCAGGGGCACCCCGGCCAGCCGCAGCGTGGTGGGCGCGAAGTCCACCGAGCTGACCAGCTCGTCGGACACGCTGCCCGGCTGCACGGGGGCCAGGCCGCGCCACTTCTCCGGCACGCGCAGGATCAGCGGCACATGAAGCCCCGAGTCGTAGAGCAGGCGCTTGCAGCGCGCCATGCCGGGGCCGTGGTCCGACCAGAAGAGGACGAGGGTGTCCTCCGCCAGCCCGTCGGCCTCCAGCTCGGCGAGAAAGCGCCCCGCCCACGCGTCCATGCCCGCCACGAGGTCGTAATAATGCGCCCACTGCTCGCGGATCACCGGGGTGTCGGCGTGGTACGGCGGCACGGTCACCGCCGCCGGGTCGGTCTTCGTCCCCGTCTCCTCCGCATCCGCCTTGTCCGCCCCCTTGCCCCATCGGGCCACTTGGCTCTCGTGCGTGCCCGTGTAGTTGAACACGGCGAAGAAGGGCTGGCCCGCGTCCTTCCGGTTGCGCCAGTGGGCCTGCCTGCTGGAGTCATCCCACACGTTGTCCGGACGGGCGAAGTTGTAGTCCTCCTTCTCGTTGTTGCAGCAGTAGTAGCCCGCGCGGCGCAGGAGCGCGGGGAAGCACTCCACCTCCGGCGGCAGCGCGGGCCTTGCGGAGCCTTTCTTCCCCTCGCCGCCCGAGCGCATGTGGTGGGAGCCGAGCGTCGTCGCGTGGACCCCCGTGATGATGGACGACCGGTTCGGCGAGCAGACCGGCGCGGTGGTGTAGCAGTGCGTGTAGCGGCAGCCCGCCGCGGCCAGGGCGTCCAGCACCGGCGTGCGCGCGACGGTGTCGCCGTAGCACCCGAGGTGCGGGCCCGTGTCCTCGCAGGACAGCCAGAGGATGTTGGGGCGTTTCGCGGGCTGCGGCGGCGCTGCGACGCGGGCGGCCCAGGCCGCCCACGCGGCGGAGAGCCGCCCCACCACGTCGGGATGCGCCGCGGCGAGGTCCTTCGTCTCCGTGCGGTCCGCCGCGAGGTCGTACAGCTCCCAGGGGGCGTCCCCCTCGCGCACCGCCTTCCAGTCGCCGCTGCGCACGGCGCGGCTCGTGCCGAACTGCCAGAACAGCTCCCGGTCCGCCGTCTCCGCGCCGCCGCGCAGGGTGGACACGAGGCTCCTGCCCTCGGGCGGGGGCACGGGTTCGCCCCGGTGCTCGGCGGGGTAGGCCGCGCCGGAAAGCTCCAGCGCCGTGGGCATGAGGTCAATGAGGTGGGCCACCTGGCGGACAATGCCGCCTGCGGGGGTGTGCCCCGGCCAGCGGGCGATGCACGGCGTGGCGATGCCGCCCTCGTGGTCGTAACGCTTGAACTTGCGGAAGGGCGTGTTCTGCGCGTTGGCCCAGGGCGGATCCACGGAACGGTAGGAGTCCATGGGGCCGGGCAGGACGTCCGGCGTCTCGTTGCGCAGCTCGGCGCAGCCGCCGTTGTCCGAAAGGAACAGGACCAGTGTGTTCTCCGCCGCGCCCATCGCGTCCAGCTTGTCCAGCACGCGGCCGATGTTGCGGTCCATGCGGTCCACCATGGCGGCGTAGACCGCCATCTTCAGGTCCCACAGGTCGCGGTTGACGGCGTCCTCCAGGGACAGCTTCTTTCCGGCGTAGGGCGCGGCCTTCCAGGCCTCGGGGTTCTCCACGTCGTCCCACGCGGGGATTTCGGGGTCGCGCGGCGAGAGTTCCCAGCGCGGGTCGAGGAGCCCCATGTCGCGCATGCGCTGGAAGCGCGCGGCGCGGACTGCGTCCCACCCGCACAGGTATTCTCCCCGGTACTTCGCGATGTCCTCCGGCGGGGCCTGGAGGGGGTAGTGCGGGGCCGTGTAGGCAAGATAAAGAAAAAACGGCTCCGGTTTTCCGGCGTGGCCGTCGAGGTACTCCAGCGCGGCGTCCGTGAAGGCGTCGGTGGTGTAGAAGTCCTTGTTCTCCGGCGTGAAGGGCTGGATGACCTCCGTGTCCCGCGCCCATTTCCGGGGGTACTTCTGCTCCACGGGCTGCGGTTCTCCGGGGCGCTGTTCGCCGGGGTTGAAGTAGTTGCAGCAGCCGTCCACCAGGCCGAAATGGCGGTCAAACCCGCGCTCGACGGGCAGCTCCTCCGCGTGCCACTTGCCCGCCATGCAGGTGGCGTAGCCCGCGCCGCGCAGGACCTCGGCCAGGGTGGCGCAGTTGCGCATGACGACCGGCGTGTCCGTGCAGCCCGCCTGCTGCGAGTAGAGCCCCGTCAGGAGCGATGCCCGGGTCGGGGCGCACTTCGCGTTGTTGTAGAACTGCGTGAAGCGGGCGCCCTCGTGGGCGAGGCGGGCGAGGTTCGGCGTGTCAATCTCGCCGCCGTAGGGCGCGATGTCCGAGTAGCCCATGTCGTCCGCCATGATGACGACGATGTTGGGCCGGGGGGCGGGGTCCGCCGCCCGCGCGCCCCGCGCGGCCAGCACGCCCGCGCCCGCCAGGGCCGCCCGTTCCAGAAATTCGCGGCGCGTGTGCGCCCGGTGAAAATGCCCGTTCATGGAGAGACCTCCGCGCCGCTGGAACCGTCCAAAAGAAACCGCCCCCTACCATACGGGACGCGGTGGAAAAAGTCCAGCCGGGGCGCTGGCGGGAACGGGATCGCTTCGCAACGAAGAAAGCGCGGGGGTTGCCGGGGCCGCCGACACCATGGGAACGCGGCGGCACCTCTCTTTGGAGTGCGGCGGCAACGACGCCGCTTTGGCGTTCCGAGAAAGGGCCGCCGAGAGGGGGGGGGCGCGTGGATCATCCCCGGCCAAAGCGGTGTCGCCGCTGCGCTCTGCCACCGCACTCCACATAATGGACGGACCCGCCAAGAAAGCGCGGCGTCTCAGCGGCCACGGCCCTTGCGGGGGGTGTTGGCGAGGTGCTTGAGGTGGTAGAGGAGCTGCTGGGCCTCGCGGGGCGAGAGGGCGTCGGGGTCCACGCGCTTCAGCTCCTCCTCCACGGGGCCGGGGCCCGCGTCCTGCGGGGTCTGGAAGAGCCAGAGCTGCTCGGGGAGCC
Organism: Candidatus Hydrogenedentota bacterium; assembly: GCA_012730045.1. Lineage (NCBI taxonomy): Bacteria > Pseudomonadati > Candidatus Hydrogenedentota > Candidatus Hydrogenedentota bacterium. The sequence continues at coordinate 9,210 of JAAYBR010000026.1, forward strand.
CGGCGGGGGCGGGGGAGCCCGCCTCCAGAGACTCGAGGATGTTCCGCGCCCGCGCGATGACCTCCTCCGGGAGCCCAGCGAGCTGGGCCACATGGATGCCGTAGCTGTGGTCCGCGCCGCCGTCCTCAATGCGGTAGAGGAAGACCACCTTCCCGCCCCACTCGCGCACCGCCACGTTCACGTTCTTCGCGTGCTCCAGCTTGTTCCCCAGCTCGGTCAGCTCGTGGTAGTGCGTGGCGAAGACGGTCTTCGCGCCGACCCGGTCGTGCAGGTGCTCCGCGACGGACCACGCGATGCTGATGCCGTCGAAGGTGCTGGTGCCGCGGCCGATCTCGTCGAGGACCAGCAGGCTGCGCTCCGTCGCCGAGTTGAGGATTTCCGCGGTCTCGATCATCTCGACCATGAAGGTGCTCTCGCCGCGGACCAGGTTGTCCGACGCGCCCACGCGGGTGAAGATGCGGTCCACCACGCCGACGCGCGCCGAGGCGGCGGGCACGAAACTGCCCATCTGCGCCATGAGCGTGATGAGGGCGACCTGGCGCAGGTAGGTGGACTTGCCGGCCATGTTCGGCCCCGTCACGATCCACACGCGCGCGCCGTCCGGGTCGAGCAGGGTGTCGTTGGGCACGAACTGCCCCGACTTCATGAGGTCCTCCACCACGGGGTGGCGCCCCTCGCGGATTTCGAGGACGCCGAAGTCGCCCACCTCGGGGCGGCGGTAGTCGCGGGCGGCGGCGGTCTCGGCCAGCGAGAGCAGCGTGTCGAGCACCGCCAGCGTGTCCGCCGTCTGCTGGATGCGGCGCGCCTGGGCGGACACCTCGTCACGCAGGGCGGCGAAGAGGTCGTGCTCCAGCGTCTGCGCGCGCTCCTGCGCCGTGAGCATCTCCTCCTCGCGCTGCTTCAGCTCGGGGGTGACGTAGCGCTCAGCGTTGGCCAGCGTCTGCTTGCGCTGGTAGTCCGGCGGGGTCTGCTCCGACTGGCCCCGGCTGACCTCGATGTAGTAGCCGAAGACCCGGTTGTAGCCGATCTTGAGTTTGGCGATGCCCGTGCGTTCGCGCTCGCGCTGCTGGAGCGCGGCGATCCAGTCGCGGCCGCCGCGCAGGAGCCCGCGCAGGCGGTCCAGCTCGGGATCGAAGCCGTCGCGGAGGATGCCCCCCTCGTTCATGGCCAGCGGCGGCTCGTCCACGATCGCCGCCCCAATGCGCGCCGCGAGGTCGTCCAAGGGGTCGAGGGCCTCCAGCAGTTCCCGGAGCAGGGCGCATTCCGCGCGCGCCAGCAGGGCGCGCAGCCCCGGCAGGCGCTCCAGCGACGCGCCCAGGGCGCGCATTTCCCGCGCGTTCCCCGCGCGCGACGTGAGCCGCCCGGTCAGGCGCTCCAGGTCGGCCATGCCGCGCAGTCCCTCGCGCAGGGCCATGCGCGCCTCCACGCCCTCCACCAGCTCCTGCACCGCGTCCAGCCGCAGGTTCACCGCCGCGGGGTCCACCAGCGGGTGCAGGATCCATGCGCGCAGCTTGCGGCCGCCCATGCTCGTGAGCGTGCGGTCGAGCACGCCCAGCAGCGACCCGCGCCGCCCGCCGCCCGCCAGCGTCGCCGTCAGCTCCAGGTTTCGCTGCGTGTTCTCGTCCAGCACCACATAACCCGAGGGGCTGTAGCGCCGGGGCAGGCGAAGGCGCGGCACGCCGTCGCGCTGGGTCTCGCGCACATACTGGAGCCCCGCGCCGAGGCAGCCCAGGGCGTTCGGGGCGTCGTCCAGCCCCACGCCCTTCAGCGTGCCCAGGCCGAACACCGCCATGACCAGCCCGCCCGCCGTGTCCGCGTCAAAGCGCTCCGCGGGCCGCGCGGTGAACGAGATGCCGGGGAAAATCCGGCGCAGCTCCGCCAGCAGCGGCGGGTCCAGGTCGTCCGGGTGGAGCACCTCCAGGGGGGCCATGCGCGTCAGCTCGTCGCGCAGCGTGCGCAGCGCGCCCGGGCCCAGCTCCGCCGCCAGGGTTTCGCCCGTGCTGATCTCCAGAAAGGCGGCGCCCCCCGCCGTGCCGTCCGGCGCGGCCGACAGCGCGCACAGGTAGTTGCTCGCCCGCTCGTCCAGCAGTTCCGGCTCCAGCACCGTGCCCGGCGTGATCGTGCGGACCACGGCCCGCTTCACGATGCCCTTCGCCGCGCGCGGGTCCTCCATCTGGTCGCACAGCGTGACCGTGCGCCCCGCGCGGATGGCCTTCGCCACATACGCGTCCACCGCCCGCACCGGCACGCCGCACATGGGCGCGCGCGCCGCCTTGTCCGCGCTGTCGCGCGAGGTCAGCGTGAGGCCCAGCAGCTCCGCCGCCTCCAGGGCGTCTTCGAAGAACAGCTCGAAGAAGTCCCCCATGCGGAAGAACAGCAGCGAGTCCGGGCATTCCGCCTTCGCCTGCAAATACTGCCGCACCATCGGCGTGATCTCCGACGGGGACAGGTCTTCCACTTTCGCCCACACACTGGCCATGCGCGCGATTATAGCAAGCGGCGGGGGGTGGACGGGATGGACGGAATGGACGGAGTGGACAGGGGTGCCGCCAAGGCCTCCGGGGGAGAACGTGCGAAGCACCTTGGAGTGCGGCAGCTTGCTGACGCCTTTCTTCGCGCGGGCTTGCCCGCGCGCGGCGCCCCGCGACACCCGCAAAAAACACGGTTACCCAGGGGTGTCACAACGCCCCGGTCTCGAAGGCGGCAGCAAGCTGCCGCACTCCAAGGCGCGCTCCGCGCGCGTTGCCCGCAGACGACCGGGTGATGAAACCCCTTGTGGCCCGCGCGCCGCCCGCGCGGCTTGGGGTACACTCCCCGCATGGTCGAACCCCCGGGAACGCCCCATGCCTTTGGTGTACATAGACGCCGACGCCTGCCCCGTGAAGGGCGAGACCTGCCGCGTGGCCGCGCGCCACGGGGTGGGGGTGCGCGTGGTGGCGAACACCTTCATGGCGGTGCCCGCGGGCGCGGAGCTGGTCCGCGTGGGCGACGGCTTTGACGAGGCGGACGACTGGATCGCGGCGCACGCGGGCCCCGGCGACGTGGTGGTGACGGACGACATCCCCCTGGCGGGGCGGTGCCTGGCCGCCGGGGCGCGCGTGGTGGGGTCGCGGGGCCGCGAGTTCACGGAGGCCTCCATCGGCGACGCCCTGGCCACCCGCGAGGTGCTTTCCCAGCTCCGGGAGCACGGACTGGTCAGCGGCGGCCCCGCCCCCTTTGGGCCGAAAGACCGGTCGCGGTTCCTCGACCGTCTCGACACGATGCTCCGGGCGGCCCTCCGGGGCGGCTGAACCGGGGCGGACTATTTCTCGAACTGGGCCTCGAAGGCGGTCTTTCCGGCGGGGAAGGTGAAGATGAGCCAGCGGTCGCCGGCCTCGGCCTTGACGCGCTCGCCGCCGGCCTTGACGGTCTTGGCCTTCCAGCCGCCCGCCAGGGCAATGTAGCCCCGGGTCTCCCGGGAAAGGGCGGCGGTGAGCGAGAAGGTGAGGATGCCCTTTTCCTCGTTCCACGCGAGGGACTTGGTCTTGTCGAGGCCGAAGGAGCGCCCCTCGCCGAAGCCCATGAACGTGGGCCGCTCAAAGGTGGGGCAGAGGCCGAAGGTGGTCAGCTCGTTCACCGGGGGAATCGTGCCGTCGGGGAAGGTGACAACCTTGTCGCCTTCGGGACGCCACAGGAGGGCGTTTTCGGCATTGTCGGCCTCGAGGCTGGCGACGGGGGCGGGCTCCGCGCCGGGGAACGCGAGGACGACGGCGCCCAGGCTGCCCACGGTGGCCGCGTAGATGCGGGACACCCACAGGAGCGGCGCCGTGTTGTCCGTGTCCTGCGGGGAGGCGTAGAGCACGTCGGAGGAGAGGGCGCGCGTCAGGGCGGACCCGGCGCCGGGGGCGGGGTCGCCCAGGAGCTCCACGGGCCCGCGCCACAGGCGGATGGCGGTCTCCACCTCGGGGTCGAGGCGGGAGAGGCCGGCGACGTTGAACCGGACCGGGCCGGCGTTGAGGCGGTAGTCCACGGCGCGCCCGAGGACGGCGGAGGCCTCCAGCCAGGCGTCGCGGGTGGCGTCGAGGGTGGTCTCGGCGGCGGGGAAGACGGGCAGCGGGCGGCCGCCCTGGGCGGCGGCGGCGCAGACAGCGCCCAGGGCGCGCCAGTCGGCCTCGACACGGCTGACGCCGAAGGCGGCGAGCGCCTCGTCCGGAATGCGGGACGGCTCGACAACGAGGAAGCCGAAACCCTTCTCCACCAGGACGGCGGCCTGTTTGCGGGCGTATTCCGCGCCCTCGGGGTGGACGGGGTTCACCCAGGTCTGCCCGTCGGCGGACTTTACGGTCCAGGCGTCGCCGCCGCCCTGCACGGCGAGGGGGTCCAGGGTGACGCCGGGGGTGCAGCCGAGGCTGCGCAGCTCCTTGGCCACCTTCGCCATGTCCCTGGGCCAGCGGGGCGCGCCGCCCTCGCGGGTGCCGGGGCGGGCCTCCCATCCGGCGGGGACCAGGGCATGCATGACGCCGAGGGCCATGGCGTCGGTGGCGGCTTTCTTGAGGGCGTCAAAGCCCTCCGTGTCGGGCACGGCGGCCCAGGCGCGCGGGCTGCCCTCGGCGGCCAGGGGGAACCCGGCCGCGTGCAGGGACTGGCTGTACAGGCGCTCCATCTTCACGGGGTCCGTTTCCAGGGCGAGCCAGACCGGGTCCGCCTCCAGGGTCTCGCCCGGGGCCACGACATGCCCGGGGGCGTAATCCGCCGTGACGAAGCCCTGCCAGGTGCCGCCGCCGGGCGCCAGCTCCACCCCGGCCGCGCTGCGGCCGTTCGGCACCACACCGACGGTCAGGTCCAGGCCCGACGCCGTGTCGTGGAAGACCATGCGCGTGGGCTTGGCGTCCCTGTCGTACAGCGGGAAGCCGCCGGTGACCCGGAGGGCGCGGCCGGCCGTCTCGACGGACGGGGAGAATCCGGACATGCTGCCCGCGTTCAGGGCGGCGGTCACAATGCGCTTCACCGTCACGGGGGCCTCCGTGCTGTTGTGCAGCGTCACGGTCATGGTGACAAAGGGCCAGCGCTCATAGGAGGCCATGTGGTGGGTCACGATGAGGCCGTCGGCCGGGGCGAAGTTCACTTTGTACACTGTGCCCGGCCCCAGCAGCTCCGAGGAGAACTTGTCGCGGCTGCAGACGGCGGGGCCGCGCAGGCCCAGCTCGTCGTGCTTCAGCACGCGGCCGTCGGCCAGCTCGATGAAGAAGCCCGCCTCGCGCACCAGCAGCGACGGGTTCAGCAGGTCCTCCTGCTCCTGCACCCGGCGGATGCGCCATTCCCCGTCCGCTTCCGAGTAGTCCAGGCTCAGGTCGCCCACGGTGATGGTGTATCGGGACCGCAGATTCCAGGGGGCGCGCTCGGGCTTGGCCGGTTCGGGGGCCTTTTTCGCGGCCTTCTTCGGGGCGGCATGGGCCGGGGGGACGGCGGCCACCGCCAGGAAAAAAGCCGTCAGGGCCGCGGCCGCACACCACGCCAAGCGCTTCGGAAACTGGTTCATGGGGTTATCCTCATGGGTTGTTCGGAGGGGACTCCCGGGGTAACGCCGGGCTCCCCCGGATTTCTTCCTGGGCGCGGACTGCGCGGCCAAAAGTATACCCCAAATCCCCGCGCCGGATGCCGGGCGGAAGACACGGACCGGCACGGACGAAACACGGACGGACACGGACAGGGCGCGTCTGTCCTCGGCGTCTTTGTCCTGTCCGTGCGCGTCCGTGTCTGTCCGTGTCGGTCCGTGCCGGGGCGCGGGGCATGCTGTGCTACAATCGGCGTGTCGGCCCCGTAGGGGGGCCGCGAACCATGCGGGGGTTTTCCAGGGCGATGGACGACGCCGGGAACACACGGCCGGACGGGGATGAGACGGCCCCGCGCCGTCCTTTCCTGGACGCCTTTTTCAAGCCGCGCTCGATCGCCGTGGTGGGGGCTTCGGAGCGCCCGGGCACCGTGGGCCGCAAGGTGTTCCGCAACATTCTGGACAGCCGTTTCGGGGGCGCGGTCCACGCGGTAAACCATGCGCGGCGGCAGGTCTTCGGCCTGCGCGCCCACGGCCGGGTGTCCGACATCGGGTTTCCGGTGGACCTGGCGGTCATTGTCACCCCGGCGCCGACGGTGCCCGCGGTGCTGGACGACTGCATCGCGGCGGGGGTTCCCGCCGCCGTCATCATCTCGGCGGGCTTCACGGAGACGGGGGAGCGGGGCCGCGCGCTGGAGGGGGAAATCCGGGCGCGGGTGCGGGCGGGGGGCATCCGGGTGATCGGTCCGAACAGCCTGGGGCTCATGAACCCGATCCTCGGGCTGAACGCGGCCTACTCCTCCGAGACGGCGCTGCGGGGGTCGGTGGGCTTCATCAGCCAGAGCGGGGCCATCTGCGCGTCCGTGCTGGACTGGAGTTTCCGGGTGCGGACCGGGTTCAGCGTGTTCGCCTCCTTCGGCGCCATGGTGGACGTGGGCTGGGGCGACCTCATCTACTACCTCGGCAACGACCCGAAGACCAAAAGCATTGTCATCTACATGGAGTCCGTGGGCGACGCGCGGTCCTTCCTGTCCGCGGCGCGCGAGGTGGCCCTGGTCAAGCCCATCATCGTCATGAAGGCCGGCCAGACGCCCGAGGGCGCCCGCGCCGCCCGCCATTCCGCCTACACCTCCGCCGACACGGGGGACGACGCGGTGCTCTCCGCCGCCCTCATGCGCTGCGGCGTGCTGCGGGTGGACGACGTGGAGACGCTGTTCTCCCTGGCCGACGTGCTGGGAAAGCAGCCGCGCCCCCGCGGGCCGCGGCTGGCCATCGTCGGCAACGCGGCGGGGCCGAACATCCTGGCGACGGACGCGCTGGCGCGGGAGGGGGGCGCGCCCGCGGCCCTCTCGCCGGCCACGCTGGAGGCGCTCAACGGGGTGCTGCCCCCCTACTGGAACCATGCGAACCCCGTGGACGTGGTGGCGGACGCCGACTCGGAGCGCTACGCGGACGCCGTGGCGGCGCTGGCGCGCGCGCCCGAGACCGACGGCGTCCTGGTGCTGCTCGCGCCGCAGACAACCACGGACCCCACGGGCACGGCGGAGGCCCTCGCCCGCCTGGACCGGGACCACGGCAAGCCCCTGCTGGCGAGCTGGATGGGCGGCGACGCCGTCGCCCAGGGCGTGCGCATCCTCAACGAGCACGGCATCCCCGCCTTCCCCTACCCGGACACGGCGGCGCGCGTCTTCGCGGCCATGTGGCGCTACAGCTATGTCCTGCGCGCCCTCTACGAGACCCCGCAGTCCCTGCCCCCGGAAACCGAGGCGGGCCGCGCCACGGCGCGGGCCGTGGTGGACGCCGCGCTGGCCGGGGGCCGGGTCGTCCTCACGGAGACCGAGGCCCGCGCGGTGCTCGCGGCCTACGCCTTTCCCGTGGCCCCGGCGCCGCTGGCGCGCACGGCGGACGAGGCGGCGGCCCACGCGCGCGCCCTGGGTTTCCCCGTGACGGTGCAGGCGAACGCCGCCCCCGCGGTCTGCGGCCTCGGCGGCCCCCCGCATTTGCAGGCCCTGGTCTCGGAGGAGGAGGTGCGGCGGGCCTTCGGCGTCCTCGCGGCGGCGGCGGGAGGCGATGCGGGGGTGGTGGTGCGCCCGTCCGTGCGCGACCAGGGCTACGAGCTGCTGCTGGGCGCCTTCATAGACCCCCAGTTCGGCCCGTGCGTCGAGTTTGGCGCGGGGGGCGCCCATGCCCATGTGCTGCGCGACCGCGGCATCGGCCTGACGCCGCTCACCACGACCCTGGCCCGCCGTGTCATCGAGCGCTCGCACACGGGCCGCGCCCTGCGGGACGCCCCCGGCGGCGTGGCGGTGGACCTGGACCGGCTCGAGGGGCTGCTGGTCCGCCTGGGCGACCTCATGATCGAGCAGCCGCGCATCCGCGAGATCGGGATCAACCCGCTCTTCGCCGGGGCGGACAAGATCCAGGCGGAGGACGTGCGGATCGTGCTGCACGACGCGGAGGTGCCCGACGCCGCCCTGCCGCGCCCGGCCATCCGCCCCTACCCCGCGCAGTACACCCGCGCCGCGGCCCTGCGCGACGGCGCCCCCGTGACGCTCCGTCCGGTCCGCCCGGAGGACGAGACGCTCATGGTGGACTTTCACCGCGGCCTCTCCAGCGACACGGTCTACTTCCGCTACCTGCGCCTGCTCTCCCTCGACCAGCGCATCCAGCATGAGCGCCTCAGCCGCCTCTGCTTCATTGACTACGACCGCCAGCTCGGCATGGCGGCGGTCACGGGCGGCGACACGCCCCGCATCCTCGCCATCAGCCGCCTCGTCAAGCTGCACGGCGACCGCGAGGCCGACTTCGCCGTCGTTGTCAGCGACAGCGCGCAGGGCCGCGGCCTCGGCGAGGCCATGCTCCGCCACCTGGTGGACGCGGCGCGCAGCGAGGGCATCATGCGGATCACCGGCGTCATCCATTCGGAGAACACCCCCATGCAGCGGCTCTGCCGCAAGGTCGGCTTCCATCTCCTCAAGCCCGCCGGGGACGATGTCATCGCCACGCTCGACCTGTGACTGCGGGCCTTATAGGCGGACAACGGGGTGGTCGCGCAGGAGAGGGACGCCGCGGAGGCGGTCGGTGACGGTGACGAGGAGGCGGCGCTGGCCGTCCACCTGGAAGGCGCAGAGGAAACGCTGGGCGTCTCGGCCCGTGTCAATGGGGGGGTCGGCCTCGATGAAGGTGGGGTTGTCCCGGTTGAGGCAGATGAAGACGTTTTCCGTGGCGACGCGGGTCTCGTCCGCGGCGGCGGCGCCGGGGCGGGAGAGGGAGACGGCGGCGGCGCGGCGGCGCATCCGGGAGACCTCGAAGATGCGCAGGCCGACGCGGGTCTGGCCGTCGTAGGCGCCGCGGCCCCACAGGCGCACGGTGTCGGGGGGGGTGGGGTATCCTGTGCCGTGCGGGAGGAGGGGCTGAAACTCGTAGGCGTCATGTGCCGGGTTGTAGCTCTCGATGGCGTAGTCGTGCTGGAGCAGGGGGATGACCACGGCGGCGCAGGCGCCGCGGGCGACGGTGTCGAAGGGCCGGTCGAAGAAGACGCGGTCGCCGAAGCGGGCGCGCAGGAAGCGGCGCAGGGCGGGGATGAGGCTCGTGCCGCCGGTGACCAGGACGCGCTTCAGCTCCACGTCCGCGCCCCCGTTCGCCGCGCGGGCGTTCTCCAGGGCGCGGGTGAGGGTCGCGTCGAGGACGGCGGCGAACCCGCCCGCATCAAGGAGGCAGCCAAGGCAGGCGCGGTCCCGGCCGGGATGGCCGCCGCGTCCGCCATCGCGGCAGGCGTCGCAGTCGCGGGCGTAGACGGTGCGGTGGACCACGGGGGCGGGGCCGAGGTCGTTGACCAGGGTGAGGGGCTCCTCGGCGATGTCGGGGTTCGACAGGGCGATCTTGCACTGCTCGGCCAGGCGCAGGAGCATGGGCTCCATGGCGCGCAGCGCGGCGGCGTCGAGGCCGTGCCGCGCGCGGAAGTCGTCGGCGATCCAGTGGTCCACGTCCATGCCGCCGAGGTTTTCGCCCGCCCGGCCGAGCTGGACCGCCTTCTTCTCCGTGGCGGAGGAGGGGTCCATGCGCACCACGGAGACGTCGAGGGTGCCGCCGCCGAAGTCCACGACCATGAAGGCCTCGCCCGCGCCGGGCAGGCCCTCATAGCCGAACACGCTGGCGGAGGCCTCGTCGAGCAGCCGGCAGCGCCCGGCGCCGGCGCGCGCGGCCGTCTCGCGGAGCCAGTCCTCGAAGTCCTCGAAAGACTCCACCGGCGCGGTGAAGGTGACCTCCCCCGAGTCCAGCGGGAGGGCCTCGCCTGCGTAGCGCAGGGCGAGCAGCAGGAAGTCGGACGAGGCGTCCACGTACCCCTTGTGGCCCTGGGGGGTCTTGCGGCGGTCGGTGTTGCGTCCGGCGACGGCGCGCTTCATCCAGCGGAAGGTGTCCGGGTGGTCGAGGAGGCCGCGCGCGAGCACCTGGGCGCCGATCAGGGTTTCCTCCGCGCCGTAGTGGATGAGGGAGGGCACGACATGCACCGTGAGTTCCGGCGCGTCGGCGGAGGCGCGGTAGACGACGGGCACGGTGATCCCCGGCAGGGCGACGGTCTCCGTCTGCCCGCTGCTCTCGTTCACCCGCGCGAGGAGGGTGTTGCAGGTTCCAAAATCCACCGCGGCGAGGGCCATGGGGCGTCTCCTTTCAGGGTTTTCGCGACACCACGGCCTTCAGCAGGGTCCTGCCGTGGGTGCGGTATCCGGGAACGCGGACGACCACGGGCGCGCCGCAGGGAATGGGCGACCCGTCCATGGACTCGTGCGCCGTGTCGTCGTAGGCCGTCTCGGCGCCGGCGGCGCCGATCCGCTGGAGCCCCTGGCGTTCCAGTTCGTTGCGGAGCTGCTCATGGACCGTCCGCACGTCCTCCGGGGAGGCGGGCCGCCCGGCAGCGGCCAGGTCCATGAGCATGTCGAGGTTGGCCAGGGGCGGGGCGAGGCGGGCGAAGAGGCGGTCGCGCTCGCGTTCGGCGGCTTCGGAGACCTGGCGGGTGCGCTCGGACTCGAGGCGGGCGTACTCCCCGCGCATGGTGTGCATGCGGCGTTCCCGGTCCTGCAGCTCCATGGCGAAGTCGGCCATGCGCGCGGTGCGGTCCAGCAGCTCGGATTGGAAGTCCGGCGGGGGCGGGGGCGGGGTGTTCCACAGACCCGCGCGGTCCAGCAGACGCCTCAACCAGTAGGGCACGATCATGGGGCGGTCTCCCCTTTCGCGCCCCGGGGGGGCGCAAATTCACCGTCCTTGATCAGCACCAGATCGAAGGAGCCGGCGGTGATGCGGAAGGTCAGCAGGGCTTCCAGGATTCTCCGGACCCGGCCCGCCGCGCCGAGGCGCGCCTCGGCGGGGGCGCGGCGCAGGATGTCCAGGTCGGCCGGGGTGGCGTGGGCGGGCCAGAACTCCATCAGGTGACGCGCGCCGAGCAGCATGCGGGAGAAGAGGACGGGCTCGTGCGGGGGCGGCGCGCCGGGGTCGAGGGGCGTGAGTCCGGCCACATAACCCGCCAGGCGCACCAGCCAGTGGGGGTGCGCGGCCACGGCGTCAGCGGCCCCCTCCGCGCCGCGGGCGGCCAGCGCGGCGGCCAGGCGGACGGCCTCGGGCGGGTCGGCTTCGTGGAGCCGCCGCAGCAGCTCCTCCGCGGGAACGGCCGCCAGTTCCGGCCCCGCGCCGTCGGCCAGCCAGGCGGCGAGGGGGCCGCCGGAGGCGTCGGCGCCGGCCCCGCCCGTGTCGCGGGTGATGCGGTCAAACAGGGCGGCGCGGTCCGGGTCCGCCGGCCGCCAGCCCGATTCCGCGAGCCCCCCCATCAGGGGAAGGGTGAAGTCCAGGGGGAGTTCCAGCAGGGCCTGGAAAATGCGGGGCCAGTCGCCGTGGCGCACGGCGGAGTCGAGGGCGATGCGGATTTCCTGGTCCGTGCAGTCGGGCAGGCGCTTGCGCGCGCCGAAGAAGCCCATGCAGCGCAGGTCTCCGGAGTTCACCAGGGCGCGCACGAGGGCGCGCACGGGCTCGGCGGCGCGGTCGTAGGCCTGGCGCAGGTTTTGAAACTCGTAGTCCTCGGCAAAATACGCGTCAAACTGGCGCGTCACGAAGAGGTAGAGGCAGCAGTCCTCCGGGTCCGCCGGCCGGTACCCCTCGCGCAGGCAGAGGGCCGCGGCCGCGCCCGACGGGTCCTCCACGGCCAGGGCGCACAGGGCGTCGCGGTTCTCCGGCCGCTCCAGCGACGAGAGCAGCGTGTCCGCGCGGCGGGCGACCACGGGGTCCGGGTCGGACAGGGCCCCGGCCAGCAGTTCGACGCCGCCGGGCATCTCGGCGAGGCGGGTGGAGACGCCGGTCTTCAGGGCGGACAGGAAGTGCAGTTCCGGGGGCGCGTCGGCGACGAAGTTTCCCTGCTCCATGAGCTCGCCCAGGACCGGGTGGCGGGTTTCGGCCCAGCGCCGGCACAGCAGGTTGACGGCCTCCTGCGCCTGGAGCAGGCGCAGGCAGCCGGCGGCGCGCCGGGCCTCCTCCGCGTCCGCCCCCCCGGCGATGGTAATCAGGATCCCGGCGGCCTCGGGCTCGTCCAGAATCTCCCGCTCGCGGCCCGCCTGGAACGCGGAGCGCACGCGGAGGAGGGGGGGCGCCGAGGCCACGATGCGCGCGCCGGCGATGATGCCGCCGAGGCGGGGGTCTTCCGTCCGGGCCCACAGGGCGCACAGGGCGTCGGCGGCCTCCTGCCGCGCGGGCCGGCCCAGGGCCTTTTCCGCCCCCGCGCGCACGTCCGGATCGGGGTCGTCCAGCAGACAGGCCAGGACGCGCGCGTCCTCGGGGGTGGCCGCGAGGCCGTCGGTCCGCCCCGCCCACACGGCGGTGAGCACGCGGAGTTCCAGGGGCGCCCGCGCCGTCATGGACCGCGCCCGCAGCACCGCGCCGAGTTCCGGGTCCCGGGTTTCGGCCCAGACCGCGCACAGGGCGTCCACCGCCGCAGGCTGGCGCAGCGCCGCGACGGCCTCCCGCGCGCGCGCCGCCATTTCCGGGTCGTCCCCGCGCAGGATGTCCAGAAGCGCCGCGACCCCGGCCTCGTCGGTGACGCAGGCGTCGGGCGCCTTCGCCAGGAGCGCGGAGAGGACGCGGACGGGCAGCGGCTTGCGGGCGATGTAGTTCGACCGGGCGATGTACTCGCCGAGCCGCGGATCGCGGGTTTCGGCCCAGACCCCGCACAGGGCGTCCACCGCCACCGGGCTGGTCAGGGACATGAACATGGTCCTTGCCTGACGCGCCCAGGCCGCGTCCGGGCTGTCCAGAAACCCGGCGAGAATGCGCACCGCCTGCTCCCCCTCCACCACCCAGCCGCCGAGCCCGGCCCGCAGCGCCGAGGCCAGACGCACCTCCAGCGGGCGGCGCGCCACCTGCCCCCCGGCGACAACCTCCTCCAGCGCCGGGTCGCGCGTCTTCCACCAGAGGGCGCAGAGGGCGTCCACCGAGTCGGGGTTCTTGAGCGAGTGGATCGCGCGGCGCGCGGTGTCCCGCACCGTCGCGTCCGGATGGTTCATGGCGGCGCACAGGACCGGGACCGTTTCGGGGCCGGCGTCCTCCGCGAGCCGCCGGCAGGCCTTGCGCTGCAGTGCCGTCCCAAGCACGGGGACGGTGCTCTGCAGTTGGCGCTCGCACTGCCTGACTTCTTCCTCGCGCATGCCGGAACAGCCTCCCTAAGGTTCTTCCACGGGACGCGCCTGCAGGGCCGCATACCATTATGCCCGTTTTTGGGGCGGGTGTCCATCCGGCGCGTCCAGCCCGGGGGAGGCTCTGGGGGTTGGGGGGGGGAGGGGAAGCGCGGGATGACCGCGGAATGTGCGCGGTTCTGGAAAGGGGTGCGCCACGCGGACCGAAGAGCAGTCCCCCCCGGGCCGCATGGTTTCGTAAACATCCGCCTGGCGCAGCGTCCCGGCAAGCCCCCGCATGCCGTCAGCCCCCCGGCGGGGCGGGGCGGGCGCCGGGCACGGTGCGGACGGTTTCCAGCCGCAGCTCCCCGCGGGGGCCGTCGGCGCGGACGATGAGCACGTCGCGCGGGGCGCCGGAGAGGTTTTCCAGCGCGAAGCCGCCGTCCGCGGCCGGGGTCACGCGGACGCTGTCCACGCCGAAGCCCAGGCCGCGCGCGGGGTCGAGGTACACGTCGCCGTAGTGGTCGCGGATGCGGTTGCGGGCCTCGGCGGCGGCGCCGTTGCCCCAGTCGTAGATGGTGAACTCGCCGATGCCCTCGCCGTCGCCGCCCGCCGCGCCGCCGTGGCCGTAGTTCTCCATGGTGAAGCCGTGGTCCGCCGGGCCGAAGAAGGGCCACACCTTCTCCCACAGCCGCTTCGCCCGGGGGTTTTCCGGGCAGTACATCATGACGAAGGAGGACTTGAGCGCGGCGACGCCCCGCTCGAAAAGCTCCGCCTCGCCGGTGGCGCGGTAGTAGTCGAGGAACAGCTCGGCGAAGAGGCACTGGCGCGAGTCGTTCCACTCGCCGTCGCAGTTCATGACGCCGAAGCCGCCCAGCGCGGGGATGTGGATGAACGGCGGCTGCCACGTCTGCTGGAGCATGGACAGCTCGTCCAGGGTGCGCCGCCCCCACGCGAGCCAGCGCGGGTCCCCCGTGGCGCGGTGGGCCGCGAGCAGCGCCTCGGCGGTCCAGAACATGGAGAAGCTGCACTGCTTGTGCAGGGCGTTGCGGGGGATCTTCTTCCCGACGAACTCGTCGCGGCCCCAGCCGCAGCAGGACCAGAAGGTCTCGAAGTCCTCCCAGCGGCCCTGGGGCACGGCGTCGGCGAGGAGGGCGTCGAGCGCGCGGAGCGCGGCGTCGCGGTACTTCGCCTTGCCGGTCACGTCGGCGAGTTTCAGCAGGAAGGTGGCGCTCATGCTGTTCTCCGGCGAGTCGCGCAGGATGTCATGGGGCTTCTGCGTCTCCGGATGCAGCCACGCGGGGAAATACCCCCTGTCGTCCTGGAGGGTCAGCAGGCGGTCGCCGTAGGCGCGGGCGTGGTCCAGCAGCCGGGGGTCGGGGTCCAGCTCCCCGTGCCAGCGCAGCATGAGCAGGCAGGTCCAGCTCGCGTCGAGGACGTGGAACCACTGGTCCGTCACGCCGCGCTCCCAGGGCACGCGGTTGGAGTTCATCCAGCGGCCCGTCGCCCAGCCCTTCGACCGGTTCACCTTCTTCCCGTCAACCTCCACCTTCTCCATCTCCGTGCCGTAGACGCCGGGGAAGAGGCCGTCGGTCCTGGGCGCGGCGAGGGCGAGTTCCTTGGTCAGGTTCGCCTTTTCCGCGAGCGCCGCGTCGTTGGTGCGGCGCGCGAAGCGCAGCACGCCGGACGCCCCGCGCAGGGAGGAGAACCATGCCTGGTTCCAGATGGAGAGGAACTCGCGCATGTCCACGGGGCCGGGATGGTTGGGCGACTGGGTGACGTTGACGATGAAGGCGGGCGCGCCCACGCGGCGGCCGTCGAGGTCGAACTCCTGCCACACGGCGTCCTTCCACGTGTCGAAGGCCCACGCGTAGGTGTGGCGGACATAGGCGTCCATGGGCACCGTCAGCGGCTCGCCCTTTTCAAACAGCGGGTGGCCGTGGCGCCGCCAGAGGAAGCGCGCCGCGTCGTGCCAGGGGTTCACCGGGTCCTCCGGCGCGTCGCGGAGGGCCGCATAGAAGCCCAATTGCACCGTGCCCGGCCCCAGCACCATGCCGGGCTTCTTCTCGTAGAGCACATGGGTGTAGATGTTCGTAAGCGACATGCCCACGGTGAGCGTGCGGCGGGGCGCGTCGAGGTCGAGGAACCACGGGGCGCCCGGCGTCTTGCCGCACAGGTCGAGGTCGGGAATGAGGGTCAGCACGCGCCCGCCCTTCGCGGCGATCAGCGCGGGCGACCGGAACACATGCTGCGCGGCGCAGTCGCCGTCGCGCGGCGAGAGGTGGGGCGTCCACCAGAAGTCCGGGCCGAAAAGCGCCTCCACCGGCACCGACAGCTCGTCCAGCGGCGTTTCGCGGTCCGGCGCCCAGGTCAGGCGCACGTGCCGCCACGCGCCATCCACCACGTCGGACACTTCCACCGCCGGCGCGCCCAGCGCCTCCGGCGCGGGCCAGGCCGCGCGCGCCACCGGTTCGCCGTCCACCGAGAACACCCCCGTCGCCGCGTCTATTGCGAGGGGTTCCGCCCCCGCCCCCGCCGCCGCGCACAGCAGCGCCGCCGCCAGCATTCCGTACCGCTCCATGACAACCCTTCCCGGGAGGCGGGTTCCGCCGGCTCCCGGCGGGCCGGCGCGCCAGAGGCCTCCCGGGGTCCATCTTTGCCCGAACGCCCCCCGGGGTTCAACCATCCGCCGTTCCGGCCCGGCGTTTTCCAGCGGCGCGGCGGCGGTGGATACTCCGCGCCGGGAGAGGGGGCACTCCGGAGGCCCCCAATGACCAGGGAAGACGCGCCCGTGTTTGTGCGGAAGATCATCAAGACCAGCGGCGACATGTGGATGAAGGGCTGGGCCGAGGCGAACGGCGGCAACATCAGCCTGCGCCTGAGGCCGGAGAAGACGGGCGACCTGTCGGCCTTCGGCCTCATTGACATGGCGGACAAGGCCGCGCTTGCATGTTCGGATTCTGCTTCCCCTTCGGGGGCATTTGCCCTGAAAAGCCTCGCGGACGGGCGGCGAACCCTCGTTGGCGCCATCATGGGACTCGCGACGTCGGCCCCAGTTTGCCTTTGTCTGCCCTAGAAGTACCAGGTGAGGGTGGCCTGGATGTAGTCGTCCTTGCGGACGAAGGTGAGGAGGTCGTCGGCGGGGACGTTGCTGAAGATGCGCATCTCGACGCTGAGTTTCCAGTCCTCGCCGAGGCGGCGCTCGCCCTCGAGGCCGAAGGCGAGGGCGGCGGACTCCAGGTCCACGAACACGCCGCCGAGGAGCGAGGTGCTCTGGACGTCGTTGAGGGCGAGGCGGCCGCCGAGGAAGAGGTCGTTCTGGAAGTTGGTGAGGGCCTCCTTGCCGCGGCTGTCCCAGTTGTACTCGAGCAGGGTGCCGAGGTCGGCGCCGGTGCCGAAAATCCCGCCGAAGGTGTACTCAAACCCGGCGCAGACGGCGCCGTAGTCCTTGTTCATCCCCGTGCGGTAGATGCTTTCGGCCTTCCAGATCCAGTTGCCCGCGGTGTACTGGACGTCGAGCCCGGTCTGGTCTATCTGGTCGTAGTAGGGGATGAGCCGCGCGAAGGGCAGGGAGAGGAAGAGGCGGGTGAGGCGCGAGTTGATGTTCGCGCCGGACCAGCTGGAGTAGGGGGAGCCGGGGGTCAGGCGGATGGGGCCGATCTCGGGCACGTAGCGGTGGTCGCGGCTGGTGCCGTGGAAATGCGAGAGGCCGAAGTCCCAGCTTCCGATGTAGTGGGCGTAGCGGACCGCGAAGTCCTGGTTCCACTCCTCCGCGCCGGACTCGTACAGCGGCTCGTGATGCATGGGCACGGGGGTGCGGAAGCGGCCGTGCCGCCCGGTGAGGGTGCGCCCGCGGAAGTAGGGGAGCCAGAAGAGGTCGAGGGTGCCCCAGGGGTTGATCCAGGCGAAGTTGGCCATGGGCTGGCCGAGCTTCTCATCGCCCGTGAGCGCCTCGATGGTGTCACGCTGGTTGATGACGTCCACGAGGCGCTGGGACTCGGCGACGCCCCAGTGGACCTTCCGCAGGCCGAGGCGCAGCTCCCAGCGGGGGGCGGCCTTCTGCCAGTAGAGCTCGCGCAGGTCGGCGTGGGTGCGCCAGTTGTCGTGCTGGTCGAGCCGCCCGAAGGGCGTGAAGACCAGGCTCTGGCCGCTGTCGGGCCACTCGTGGACCCAGGTGGCCGTGCCCGAGAGGGAGAGGTTGGTGTGGCCGGACTGGTCGCCGTCGCGGGGGTCGTCCAGAAACACGCGGGACTCGCCGGACAGGCTTCCGGTCCAGTCTCCCGCCCCGGCGGCCGCGCAGACGGCGCACAGAAGCAGGAAAACCGCCCCCAGGGGGAGGGGGCGGCTGAAAAGGGTCAGGGGGCGGACGGTTCCCGGGTCACCGCACGTTCTTGAGGCTGTTCTGGTCAAAGTCGCGCTCCGTCAGTCCCGTCCGGAACTGGTAGTTCTTCCATTCGAGGAGGGTGGACTTGCCGGTCTGGTGGTTCACCATCTCCATCCGGCCGGGCCGCCAGTTTTTCTCCTGGTGGAGTTTGTACTCGGTCATGGAGAGGGTTTTCAAGAGGGTTTCCTTGCGGTCGTAGTACTCGACCTTGGGGATGCAGTGGGTTCCCTGCTCCATCCAGACGACCTGCCTGGAGTAGCCGGAGGCCTTGTTCACGGGGTAGCGCTCGAACACGTCGCAGGGCTTGCCGCCGACCTCCTCCTCGCGCAGGTGCTTGTAGGTGAACTTCTCGAGGCGCTGGCTGGCCATGTCCTCGAAGGCGAACTCGCTGCCCATGAACGGGCCCGACTGGCCGCCGCCCGCGATGCGCTTCACCCGGTTGACCGCGGGCAGGAAAAGCCACTGCTCGTCCTCCTTGTCCGCGTAGGCATAGGTGAGCAGCGCGGTGCCGCGGACATCCTTGGGCGTGTCGAACACGACCAGCGCGCGCGTGCTGCCGTCGGGCATCTCAAGGGACTTGATGCGCAGCTCGCGGCTCGTCGCCTCGTTGTTCCGGTTGCGCAGGGTCATCACCAGCTCGGAGCTGGTGTCGCCGTAGCCCTTGTCGGCCTCAGAGGCCTCGGTGGCGATGCGCAGGCCCTTCTCCTCGGGGGTTTCGGCGGCGCCGGCCAGGGGGAGCAGCGCGATCAGCGCGGCGGCGAGGGCGGCCAGGCTAGGCCTCGGCGACAATGACCATTTTTTCATCGGCGGTTTCCTTCTCTTCGGCGTCGTCCTTCCCGTTGTCCCCGTCGGCGATGAGGAGCATTCCGGGAAGCATGACAAGGTTGGCGATCAGGGACGAGATGATGACCACGGTGCTGAGCACGCCCATGTTGTCGCAGAACATCATGGGGGACAGGGTGAGGACGCCGAACCCGGAGACGAGCACGACGGCGTTGGTCCACAGGGGCACGCCCACGCAGGAGTAGGCGTAGCGGACGCTCTGGCGCGCGGAGAGGCCGGCCTCCTGGTGCGCGCGCAGGTATTTGCTCATGAAGTGGATCGTGTTGTCCACGATGATGCCGATGGTCATGGAGACGATGGTGGTCATGCTGAAGTTCATGTCCCAGCCCATCAGGCCCCAGAGGCCGAGGCCCACCGCCATGGGCGCGATGTTGGGGAAGATGGCGAGGATGCCCATGCGCAGGGAGCGCAGGGAGACGATCAGCGCCAGGATCACGAGGACCAGGGAGAGCGGCGCGCTGACCATCATGCTCCGGATCATGGACCGGGAGATTTCGCAGAACATGACGGACGGCCCGATGGCGTCGCTGTACATGCCCGCGGGCAGGTTGGCCCGCTGCCACTCCTGCGCCCGGTCAATGAGCACCGCCATCTTTTCCGAGGGCAGGTTGGCCGTCGTCACGATGAGGCGCGTCGCGGACTTGTCCACGTTGATCTCGGTGTTGAGGTCAATGCCCATGGGCAGGGACATCTCGTAGAGCAGCAGGTACTGCGCGGCCAGCTCGCGGCTCTCCGGCAGCCGGTACATGGCCGGGTCGTCCCCGTTCATGCTCCGGTTCACCCGCTTGAGCGTGTCCACCACCGTGCCCACCTGCACCACCCCCTCCTGCGCCCGCAGCCAGTTGGCGAAGGTGTCCACGTTTGCCAGGTATTCGGGGTCGCTCACGCCGTCGCTCTCGCCCGCCTTCAGGCTGAAGGCCACCTGGTAGATGCCCGTCAGGTTCTCCATCAGGTACTGCGTGTTCTTCCGGATCGGGTAGTCCTCCTCGAACCACTCGGCGAACTGGTTGTTGATGTGGATGCTGGGCACAAAGGCGCCGAAGAAGATGCCCACGGCGGCCAGCGAGACGACCAGCGGCGTCTTCCAGCGGATGACCAGGCCCGCCATGACGGACATGGCCCGCTGCATCCGCTCGTCGCGGGTGCTCGCCTTCACGCGGAACGGCATCACCGCCAGCAGCGGCGGCAGCAGCAGCACGGCGAGGAGCCACGCGATGGCCACGCCCAGGCTCACCGTGTTGCCCA
This sequence comes from Candidatus Hydrogenedentota bacterium, assembly GCA_012730045.1. Lineage (NCBI taxonomy): Bacteria > Pseudomonadati > Candidatus Hydrogenedentota > Candidatus Hydrogenedentota bacterium. Next base: position 28,864 of record JAAYBR010000026.1, read on the forward strand.
TGAGCTGGACCGGCGGCGACGAGTTGAAGTTCATGCTCAGGAAGCCGATGACCGTCGTGAAGCTCGTGAGGAACACGGCGTTCATGTTGATGCGCATGCTCTCGACAATGGCCGCGTTCCGGCCCATGCCCTCGCGGAGGTTGTGCTGCGTCGCCATGATGATGTGGACGCAGTCCGCCACCGCCAGCGTCAGGATGATGAGCGGCGCGGGGGTCACGGGGCCGGAGATGTGGTAGCCCATCCACGACACGATGCCCACCGAGGTGGCGGTCGAAAGGAGGACAATCAGGGAGACCGCCCCCATGAGCCAGGCGGACTGGAGCATGACATACATCATGAACATCAGCACGACCAGCATCACCGGCACCAGCGTGGTCAGGTCGTGCAGCGTGGCCTGGTAAAACGCGTCGTTCAGCGGGATGAGCCCCGTCAGGGCAATCTCCACCCCGGGGTGGTCCCCAATGATCCGCGCGGCGAGCGCCTCCGCCTCCGCCGTCAGCTCCGCCCCCCGGTTCTTCCCGTCCTCCGGGATGTGCACCGTCAGGTTCACCCCCGTCACCGGGCTCCCCGGCTTCACCAGCCGGTTCAGCAGGAGCGGCTCGTTCAGCGCCGTTTCCTTCGCCTTGGCCAGCGCCTCGTCGCTCATCTCCGCCGGGTTCACCACCAGCGGCTGCACCCGCAGCTCGTCCCCCTCGGAGGAGACGTACTGGAAATTGGTCACCGAGTCCACCCGGAGCACGTGCGGCAGCTGCCACGCCGCCTCCGTCAGCTCGCCCAGGGCGGTCAGCGTCTCCCGGTCAAAGACCTCCCCGGACTTCGCCGTCACAATGAAGAAAAGCGTCTCGTCCTTCGTGTAGGCGTTCTGAAGCGCCTCGTAGTCGAGCAGTTTCGGGTCGTCGTGGGAGAAGAACACCCGGTAGTCGTTGTCCAGCACGAAATACCGGAACCCGTAGCACGTGACGGCCGACGCCAGAAGCACGGTGATGATGATGGGCCAGCGCCACCGCAGCACCCACTGGGCATAACGGATGGTGAGTGCTTCGGCCCGCAGTTCAATGCTTTTCGACAAAACAGGTTCCCTCTCTCAACACTTTCCCGGACAAGTCCCCGCGCAAAGCGGGGTTCCGGGGGCTCGGCCGTCCGGCCCACCAAGGGGGGTGGGTATTATGGCACACTTTCCCGGGGCGTTTCCCGCACGCGGAATCCGGCCCGTGCGGCGGCCTCTCTCACCCCCCCCCTCTCCAATTACCAGCGACTCCCAATAATGTCACCGCCAAAGACCGGGAACGTCCCGCGCCGGCGGCGAGTTTGCGCGGGTTCCGCCCTGCCCGGTATCCTGTGGGGCCCGGCGATGCGGCCGGCACCCCAAGGGCTTGATGAGCATGGTGTTCCCCCCCGACCGAGACGAAGCATCCCCCGGCAGGCGGCGCGAGGCCCTCTGGCTCGCCCTCATCCTGGTGCTGGCGGCCCTGCTGCGCGTCTGGTACCTCGCCGAGGTGGTCCGCGCCCCGGATTTCACCGCCCTGCGCCAGGACATGGAGGTGCAGGACTACCAGGCCCGCGCCATGCTCAGCGGCAACTGGACCCCGCCAACGCCGAACTGATGAACGGCCTCGGGTGGCGCCACGACCGCGCCGGGAACGCGGAAAAGGCCCTCCACTGGTACGGGCGCGCCCTCGACACCGCCCCCCGCTACGCCCGCGCGCGCCTCAACCGCGCCGGCCTGCACCTGCGCGCGGGAAGGCTGGACGAGGCGGAGCGCGACGCCCGCGAGGCCGTCGCCGCCGCGCCCAACGCGCCGCAGACCCGCCACGCCCTCGGCGAGGTCCTCGCCGCGCGCGGCGACACGGAGGGCGCGCGCGCCGCCTTTGGGGACGCCCTGGCCCTCTCCCCGGATTTCGCCCCGTCCCGGGCCGCGCTGGACGCGCTCCCCCCCGCCCCCGCAATGTAACGTGGACATTACATTGCTATGTATGACACTTATCCTTGATTCTCGCCGCCTGTTGTGGTAAATTAAACCACATGAAGTCCCGCTATGTAGTAGAGAATAATGTCCGGAAGTATCGGCTGGAGGCGGGGAAGACCCAGACCGCGCTGGCCGCCGAGGTCGGCGTGTCGCGCCAGACCATCATCACCATTGAGCAGCGCCCGGTGGACGCCTCCCTCTCCCTCGGACTCCGGATCGCCCGGGCCCTCGCGCGGCCCGTGGAGGAGGTTTTTCTGCTCGACGGAAAATTCGGCGGAAAATGACCCGCCCCGCTCAGGGGCGGTTTCATCCGGCCCGGCACCCTGTCCGGGCCGTCTTTCACAGGGGCCGGATCATTTCAGCGCGTCCAGCAGGCGCGCCATGTCCGCGCGCAGCGTCTGAATGGTCTGCCAGCGCCGGTCCTCGATGACCCGCTGGGCCGTCACGCCGCCGGGGCCGGGCAGCTCGCCGTCCTCGTCGAGGCCGCAGAAGCGGGCCACCTCCCCGGCGCGTTCGCCCAGCAGGGCGCGGGCTTCGGCCACGGCGTCGGGCGTCTTTCCGGCGGCCTCCGCGGCGTCGGCGGCGGCGCGCAGGGCCGTGAGCATGGCGTGGTCCTCGCTGCCGTCGCGGACGGCGTGCCAGCGCTTGCTGGAAACGACGGCGTCGCCGGGGTAGATGAGCAGGTACTCCGACTCGCCGTTGTTGAACCACGGGTCGTACTGGGAGGTGCAGTAGGTCCAGAACCCCATGGCCTTGAGCTGGTGGTGCCAGCAGAGCCACGCCTGGCCGCGGTAGTAGCCCAGGGGCGACCGGTGCTTCACATTGTCCTGGCACTCGTAGGTGAAGACCGTGCCGCCGGCATTCTGGATGAGGGCGAACTTCTCCGGGTCGGGCTTGTTCACGATGCCGTTGCGGTGGGGGCACCAGAGGTCGGTGACCGGGAGCATGGCGCGCAGGTCGTCCAGGGACGCGTCGCCGACGGGGTCGGTATAGACGCGGATTTCCGGGTCGGCCTCGCGGGCGAGTTTCCCGAGGTTGACGTGGATGTCCACGAGCCCCGGGCGCAGACCGGGCTCGTCTATGGTGTAGAGCGCCCAGTCGTCATAGGTCATCCCGCGGGCCTTCAGGTGCTCCACCCACGCGCGCAGGTAGGCGACGTGCGCCTTGTTCCACGGCTCGGAAAACTTCTCCGCCGGCCCCTTGATCGCCGAGTCGTAGGTGTAGAAGAGCATGAGCCCGTGCTTCGCGTGGGCGTCGAGGTAGGCGTCGTGCTCGGCGAAGTCCAGGGGGCCCGTCAGGTTCCCGTCGGCGTCGAAGGCCGCCTTCGGCGGGTGCAGGCAGACAAAGACCGTCGTGCCGTGGCGCACCTGGTCCGCCAGGGCCTCCTCCGGGTGCTCCTTGATGAGCGAGGACCCGACGTAGCCCCAGTGGCACAGGCCGAGGGTGCGCTTCTCCGGCAGGGTAGGAGGCCACACGGTGAGTTTCAGGACCGCCTTCGCCTCCGTGCCCGCGACGTCCAGGCCGCGCAGGCGGATTTCGGCGGTCCAGTCGCCGGGGGCGAGGCCCGCCGTGTCCACCTCGAAGAAGAGCTGGCGCGCGTCGAGGGCGGGCACGACCAGGGTGCGGCCCTCGCCGAGCCGGGGGATGGCGTCGGCGACGGTGTCGGAGAGCTGCGTGGGCACGGCGACGGCCTCGCGCGCGATGAGGGCGGTCTTCGGGGCCTCCGCGCCCTCCGGGTCCTTCAGGGGGCCGGCGTCCACGCGCACGGTCAGCGCGGCGGAGGAAAGGTTGAACACGTTGAGGGCGGCGGACTCAATCTCGCCGGAGAAGGCCGCGACGGCGACCTCGGGGCCGGTCCAGCGACCCTCGGCCAGCTCGTCCGTGCCGGCGAAGGTCGCCCAGGGGTTCGCCGCGCAGACCGCCAGGGGCGCGCCGGTCTCGGCGCGCTTCGCGGCGACGGCGGCCATGCGCCCGGCGGCGGCGCGCGCCTCATCGAGGTCGCGCCCGAGGACGTAGAGCTCCTGGGCGGACAGCAGGGCGGTGAGGGCGGCGCGCTCGCGCAGGCCGGGCAGGCGCGCCTGCCAGTAGAGGGCCTCCTTTTCCAGGGCGGGGGCGATGTCCGGCGGCAGGCTTTTCGCGTGGTCGGCGATGCGGGCGACGGCCAGCCCGGCCTCGGCCAGCTCGGAGGAGAAGGGCGCGGCCTTCAGCGCGCGCTCCTGGCGCAGCACCTCGGCGCCGTCGCGCAGGACGGCGCAGGTGAAGCGCAGGTCGGCCTCGCCGCGCGCGCCGATGACATAGGCCAGCACGGCGCGGATCTCTTTGGCGGAGGAGGCGGTCTCCTTCCGCGCGGGGCGGCCGTTCTGCGTCACCTCCAGCGCGACGGTCAGCGCCTCGCCGTCGGGGTTCTCCACGACCACGGCCAGCTCGTTCCGCCCCACATGCGCGCGGCCCGTGTCCATTTTCACGAGGCGGACGCCGGGCTTCCGCGCCGCCCAGCGCACCTCGCCTGTGCGCTCCGCGTTGAACCGGTACTCGGGGAAGAGGATGTCGCCGCCGTCGCTGCCGGGCCACTGGTGCGCGTACAGGGTGCCGGTCACGGTGGGGCAGAGCACGGTCAGGGGGCCGCCGTCGGCGAGGCGGACCACCGCCGCCGAGGCGTTGCACGGCCCGCCCAGGGCCACCCGGTCCGCCAGCGCGCCCGTGGCCTTGAAAACATGAATCTGTCCGCTGTACCCCGCCACCAGCACCTCGGGCGACCCGTCGCCGTCGAGGTCCGCCACCGTCGGCGACCGGCGCGTGCGCGCCTCCACGTTCGCCGTCCAGCGCGGGCTGCCGTCCGCGCCGAACACCGCCACGCCGCCCTCCAGGTCCGCCGCGATGACCTCCGGTTTGCCGTCGCCGTCCAGGTCGGCGGCGGACACGCCGCTGTCCAGCGCGCCCGACAGGGGCGCCGACCACTTCACCACGCCGTCGTGCCCGGCGGCGTACAGGGTGTCGCCCGTGCCGCCGAGGATCTCCGGCAGGCTGTCGCCGTCCAGGTCGCACAGAAGCGGAGCGCCGCCGCCCGGGGTGCCTCCGGCCATGCGCCAGAGCGGCTTTCCGTCATGGGAGAGGCACAGCAGGGGCGCGGCCTCGCCGGCGAAGAGCACCTCCAGGTTCCCGTCGCCGTCCAGGTCGCCCACCGCCGGGGCGGATTTCAGGCCGCCGGCCTCGTGGTGCGTCCAAAGCTCCGCCCCGTCGCCGCGCTTGGCCGACACCTCGCCCGCCGCGTCGGCCATGACAAACTCCAGGTTTCCGTCGCGGTCGAGGTCGGCGGCGGCGATGCCCGCCGCGCCCCAGGTGATGCTGCTCGACAGGGAGTCCAGCCAGAGAATCTCGCCGTTGCCGCCGTTCAGGCAGTAGACCCGGCCCGTGTTCGTGATCACCAGCACCTCCGGCCCCGGCGAGGACGCCATCGCCTCGGCGATGGTCGGCGACACGCTGATGGGGTCCGGCTGCCGCCACCGCCACAGCTCGCCGCCCTGCGCGTTCAGGGCGATCACCGCGCCCTGGATCGTCGTGGCCACGATTTCCGGCGCGCCGTCGCCGGTGAGGTCGGCGACGCCCACGGAGCCGTCGAACTGCTCGCCCACGGGGGCGAAGGTCCACACAGGCAGCAACTCCGCCGACGCGGGAAGAAGGGACAGCACCCCCAGCAGGGCGGGAAGGGCGGAAGAAAGACGGCGCATGACGGGTCCTCCGGCGGAAATACCGCGTGGCGGGCCCGCTGGACATCCGGGGGCCCATCCCCCAAGGATACCCCATGGCGGCCCGCGACGGCCAGCGGCGCGGCGCGCGGAGGCAGGTGGTGTTGATCGCCGGACAAGACGCCGGGAGAACCGAAGCCGCGGCGGGAACGAGATTGCCACAGTCGCTCCGCTCCTTCGCAATGACGTTTGTTTTCGCGGTCATTGCGAGGAGGCCGCCCCGGCCGACGCGGCAACCTCTTGTCGGAAAGCCTCCGGTTCCCCGCATGCATTGGGTGAACGGACACCTCTTCACACCCTCGGGGCCTTCACCGTGAAGCCGCAAGGCGGCGCGCGGCGCCGACATTGCGCGCGCGCGCCGTCCGCGGCGATAATAGACGGCCCCGGCGCGTCCGGGACCACCCCAACCAGGAGACCCGTCATGTCCCAGTGCCCCGAATCCTTCGCGAATGTCACCGCCGTCTGCAAGGCCAACGTCTATTTCGACGGCAAGGTCGTCAGCCACACGATCCTGCTGGCCGACGGCGAGAAGAAGACCCTCGGCCTGATCTACCCCGGCGCGTACAACTTCGGCACGGGCCTGCCCGAGCGCATGGACGTCATCGCCGGCGCCTGCCGCGTGAAACTCGCGGGCGCGGCCGACTGGTCGGAATACGCGGCGGGCACATTCTTTGAGGTGCCCGGCAATTCGTCGTTCGACATCGCCGTCGCCGACGGCGCCCCCATGGAGTATGTCTGCTCGTACATCGGCTGAAACGGCGGTCCGGCGGCGCCGGACACGCGGGAGAACTGCCATGAAACGGATGATCCTTGCCGCGTTGTTGGCACTGTCCTGCCTCCCCGCCCTCGCGGCGGGCGTGGACCCCTTTGTTGGACGCTGGGCCCTCGGCCTCCCCGGCAACGCCGCCGGATGGCTCGAGGTCAAACAGGAGGACGGCTGGCTGGACGGCAGCGTGCTCTGGGGCGGCGGCAGCGTGCTGCCTCTGGACAGCGTCTACCTGGACGGCGACACCCTGCGCGCCGCGCGCGGGAAGGCCGTGGAGCGCAAACTGCCGTCTGGCGAGGTCCGCAACCAGTACGTCTCCGACCTCTACGCCTTCACCGTGGACGGCGACACGATCACGGGCACGCGGACCAGTCCGCGGGGCGACGGCACCGGCGTGGCCACCGTCGAGGTCACCGGGAAGCGCATTCCCCCGCTGCCCCCCGCCCCTGACCTGTCCAAGCTGAAATTCGGCGACCCCGTCACCCTCTTTAACGGGAAGAACCTCGACGGCTGGAAGCCCCTCGGCCTCGGCAAGAACGGCTGGAAGGCGGAGAACGGCGTCCTGGTCAACGATGCGCGCCAGGAGGAGGGCAAGCCCAAGGTGCACTACGCCAACCTGCGCACGGAGGCCGAGTTTGAGGACTTCAACCTCACGCTGGAGGTGAACGTGCCCAAGGACGGCAACAGCGGCGTGTACCTGCGCGGCGTCTACGAGGTGCAGGTGTTCGACAGCTTCGGCAAACCCCTGGACCCGCACAACATGGGCGGCATCTACAGCCGCATCACCCCCTCGGCCGCCGCGGAGAAACCCGCCGGCGAATGGCAGACCATGGACATCACGCTGGCGGACCGCCATGTGACGGTCATCCTCAACGGCGTGAATATCCTGGACAACGCCCCCCTCGCCGGATGCACCGGCGGCGCCCTCTGGGCCGACGAGTTCCGTCCCGGCCCCCTCTACCTCCAGGGCGACCACACCGGCGTCCAGTACCGCAACATCGTCCTGAAGCCCGTGGTGAAATAGGGCTGTTCAAGATGGGCCGTGGTCGCCCGCATGTGCGGAATCTGCTCCCCGGAGGGGAAGAAGGCGCGCAGCCGGAGGTGACCGAAGGGAACCTCCGGACAGAAGCGCGCAGAACCATTCCCAAGCCGTCGCACGGCAGGCTCCCGCCGGGCGAACCGGCGGTCCGAATTGCGCAAAGAAATAATAGTGCGCTGGCGGCGGGTTTTGTGGTATGATTCCCCCGTGCGGCAATCAGCCTATGTCACTCCGGGGACATTGTGTTCCCCCTCCTGCCATGCTTTCCAGCCTTCGACCCGGGGCGTCCGGGGGCTGCGAACCGTCGCCGCATGCCGCACGGGCCTTCGGCCCGGCCCGACTTTCCAAGCCGGCATTGCGCGCCAGATAACCTGACCATTGTGTATCCCGCCCCCAAGGAAAGTGTTTGAATGAGATTTGAAGACCTGAACGTGGACCCGCGCTGTTTGCGGACCCTCCACAAGAACAACATCACCGAGCCCACGCCGGTGCAGGAGCAGGCCATTCCGGTCGTGCTCTCCGGGGGCGACCTGATCGCCACGGCGCAGACGGGCACGGGGAAGACCCTGGCGTTCACGCTGCCGGCGATGATGCGGCTGGCGGACTCGAAGCCGGGGCCGGCCCGGATGCTGGTGCTCACGCCGACGCGCGAGCTGGCCCAGCAGGTGGAGACTGTCATGGCCCCCATCGCGCGCGCCCTGCGCCTCACCAGCGTGGTGGTCTACGGCGGCGCGGGCATGCAGCAGCAGGCCGACCGCCTGCGCCGCGGCTGCGATGTCATCGTGGCCACGCCGGGACGCCTGCTCGACCACATGAGCCGCAAGGCCGTCCGGTTCGACGGGCTGCAGATCCTCTGCTTCGACGAGGCGGACCGCATGCTGGACATGGGGTTCCTGCCGGACATCCGCCGCATCCTCGCGCACCTGCCCAAGGAGCGCCAGACGCTGATGTTCTCGGCGACCTTCGCCCCGGAACTCCAGCGGCTGGTCGGCGAGATGATGCACGACCCCGCCCGGATCGGCATCGAGGTGACCGCCCGCCCCGTGGACACGGTGCGCCAGGTGGTCTACCCGGTGCGCCAGGAGGAGAAGGCCGGCCTGCTCCTCAGCCTGCTCAAGGAGCAGGCGGCGGAGATGGAGTCCGTCCTCGTGTTCATGCGGACCAAGTCGCGGACCGACCGCGTCGGGCGCATGCTCAAGGCGGCGAACATCAAGGCCGCGGTCATCCACGGCGACCTGCCCCAGGGCGCGCGCCAGCGCGCGCTGGAGTCCTTCCGCGCGGGCAAGTGCCCGATCCTCGTGGCGACGGACGTCGCCGCGCGCGGACTGGACGTGGACGGCATCAGCCATGTGATCAACTACGACATCCCGCAGACGGCGGACGACTACATCCACCGGATCGGCCGCACCGCCCGCGCCCAGCGCGAGGGCGACGCGATCACCTTCGCGTGCCCGTCGGACATCTCGCCCCTCGGGAGCATCGAGAAGACCCTGGGCTACAACCTCCCGCGCATCGAGCGCGAGGGCGCGCCCGTCGTCCTCTCCACCTACCGCAAGACGGCGGCGGCCGGGTCGTCCCGCAACCGCCGGCCCCGCAGCCTCCTGCGCCGCCGCTAGGCGCCCCTCCTCCCCGTATTACCGACGGCGCGGACCCCCGGTCCGCGCCGTCTGTGTGTCTTTTCTCCCCGCCCCCCTTCCTCCACCGGGACAACTGAGCCAGCTTGACAATGGCGACTAACCCGATTATAATTAGGAAGATTATCGCCGGCACGCTTGTTTCCAGGAAGAACGGAGCAGCGGAAAGACTTACAGGAGACCCCGCACCATGGCAGACTGGACAGACGGCATCAACGTGGATGAACTGGCCGCGATGGGCCCCGGGGAGCTGCTCCGGTGGTCCTGGGAGACGCGCGGGGCGCGCGCCGCAATTTTCACCAGCTTCCAGAAGACCGGCTGCGTGATGATTGACATGGCCCGAACCGCAGCCCCGGATTTGCGGGTGCTGACGGTGGACACCCTCCGGCTGCCGCAGGACACGCACGACCTGATGGCCGCGCTGGAGAAGAAGTACGGCATCCGGATAGAACGCTTTCAGCCGGACCCGGAACGGGTGGCGCGGATGGTGGGCGACCACGGGGAGTACCTGTTCTTTGACAGCCGGGAGAAGCAGGAGCACTGCTGCGCGGTGCGGAAGGTGGAGCCGAACCGCCGCGCGCTGGCGACGGTGGACATCTGGATCACCGGGCTGCGCCGCGACCAGTCGGCATTCCGGAAGGCCACGCCCAAGGCGGCGGTCGTCGAGCAGAACGGACGGACGCTGCTGAAACTCTGCCCCCTCATTGACTGGACGGAGGAGGATGTGGACGGGCACATTGCCGCCAACGCGGTGCCCTACAACAGCCTGTACGACAAGGGATACACCAGCATCGGGTGCGTGGTGTGCTCGACGCCGACGCGTCCGGGCGAGGATCCCCGGGCGGGCCGGTGGCGCTGGATGAACCAACTCGCCGGGACGGACAAGAAGGAGTGCGGCATCCACATCCAGGGCAGCGGCATCTAGGTCCCGGCGGGCGGTTACCGCTTTGCCGGCCACCTCCTTTTCGGCCTGCCGCTTTCCGTGGTGCTGGCTGCCGGCGCGCAGCGCATCCTCCCCGCCGTCCGGCCGTTCTGGCCGGCCGGGCCTTTCTTCGCGCGGCGCGCGGTTGCTACAATGCGCCGGTCCTCCATGGAGATCCCTCGCATGACATCCTCCCCAAACCACAGCATGCCCCCCGCGCCGGGGCTGGTATCCCTTGTGGGGGCGGGACCAGGCGACCCCGGCCTGATCACCGTGCGCGGGCTGGATCGCCTCCAGCAGGCCGATGCCGTGGTCCACGATGAGATGATCGCCCCGGAACTGCTCGCCCGGGCCCGGCCAGACGCCGCGCTTATCCCCGCAGGCAAGCGGCGCGGACATCACTGCATGGAGCAGGACGCCATCAACGCCCTGCTGGCGGCGCTGGCCCGCCCCGGAAAGCGCGTGTGCCGCCTGAAGACGGGCGACCCCTTCGTGTTTGGGCGGGGCGGCGAGGAGGCCCTGTTTCTCGCCGCGGCCGGCATCCCCTTCGAGGTGGTGCCCGGCGTCACCTCCGCCGTCGCCGTGCCCGGAGCCGCGGGCATCCCCGTCACCCACCGGGGGCTTGCCGCCGTCTGCACCGTGGTCACCGGCCACGGCGACCCGGACGGCGAAGGCCGGGTGGACTGGGAGGCCGTGGCGCGGGCGGGCGGCACGGTGGTGGTGCTCATGGGCCTGAAACACCTCGCGAAGATCGCGGAGCGCCTGCGGCGCGGCGGACTGGCCGGGGACACCCCCGCCGCCGTCATCACCCGCGGCACCCTGCCGGAGGAGCGGGTCGTCCTGGGGACCCTGGCGGACATCGCGGCGCGCGCGGAGGGTGCCGGGGCCGCGCCGCCGGGCATCCTGGTCGTCGGCGACGTGGTGACCCTGCGCGGCGGTAAGACACCGGGTTAGCATATCGGCGGGAACAGTCGGCGCCGTCTTGGAGGTGGCACGGGCTTCCAGCCCGTGAGCTGCGGGCGGAAGGCACATGGGCAGGATGCCCATGCCACCTCCAAGACGGCGCCGGTTCCCGTCCTGAAAGGAGATGCCCATGGGATACCTGCCCGTGTTCCTGAATCTCACCGGCCGGGACTGTCTCGTGGTGGGCGGCGGCGCGGTGGCCCTGCGCAAGGTGGAGACCCTGCTGGAGGCCGACGCCCGCATCACCGTGGTCAGTCCCGCGTTCGCCCCCGCCCTCGACGCGCTGGCCGCCACGCATCCGGACCGGCTGCGCGTGGTCCGGCAAGCCTACACCCCCCGCGACCTGTCCCCCTTTTCCTTCGTCATCGCGGCCACGGACGACCCGGCGGTCAACGCGGCCGTCGCGGCGGACGCCGAACGCGCGCGGGTGTGGGTCAACGTGGTGGATGTGCCGGAACACTGCACCGTCCTCGCCGCCGCCACCTTCCGGCGCGGCCCGGTGCAGGTGGCCGTGGGCACGGGGGGCGTGTGCCCCGCCCTGGGCCGGACCCTGCGCGACGAGTTGGAGGCCGCCTGCCCGGAGGCCCTGGGGGACTACGCTGCCGCCCTCGGCGCCGAGCGCGCGCGCCTCCGGAGGGAATGCCCGGATCCGGCACTCCGCGCGCGGACCCTCGACCACCTGTGCCGCCGCGAAACCCGCGACCGCCTCCTGCGGGAGACCACCGGCACCCTGGAGACCCGCCTGCGCGAAGAGACCGGCCGGTTCCTCGGCGAAGACATGCCGCCCGCGCGTCCGTAGGGTTCGGAAGAGACCGGCCCCCGCCCCGCCTTTGCGCCTACTGGTCCCGGCAGGTTCCCGTGCAGCGTTCCATGCGGCGCAGCGAGATGGCGCCGACGGGACAGATGCTGATGCAGTTGCCGCAGCGGATGCAGTTGTCGCTGTCTATCCAGATGTAGGTGGCGGCGGCGGGGTCGCCCGGGGGCGTCTCCTCCCACGCGACGGGCTCGCCGTCGGGGCCGCGCTCGAGGCTGGCGAGGCGGCGGATGCAGTCGCGCGGCGAGACCTTGATGCACCAGTCGCAGTGGATGCACTTGTCCTGGTCAATCTCGAACTTGTGGTTGCACAGGTAGCAGCGCCAGGCGTGGGTGTCCGCGTCCTCCGGGCCGAAGCCCCGCTCCACCTCGTCCCCGGCGCCGCGCGCCGCCGGCGGCAGCACGGGCATGGGCGGGGGATACACGAGGTCGTGGTCGCGCGTGCGGTCGGTGAGCCCGGCGGGCTCCACGCGCACGCCGGTCCTGCGCCTCTGGGCGCCCATGAGGAAGGCGTCCATGGCCTCCGCGGCGGCCTTGCCGCCCGCGACGGCGTGGATGACGTCGCCGCTGCCGCCCGCGAAGTCGCCCGCCACAAAGAGGTTGGGGGCCGAGGTGCGGCAGCCGTCCGCCTGCGCCACGCCCCCGGGCAGCAGCCCGCGCTCGGGGTGCTGGCCGATGGCGAAGATCACGCTGCGGCAGGGCACGTCAAACTCGCTGCCGGGCACGGGAATGAACCGGGGCTTGCCGCCCGGCTCCGGCTCGCCGAGCAGATTGCGCTGGAAGCGGATGCCCGCGAGGCGCCCGTCCTCCACCAGCGCGCAAACCGGGGTGACCAGCGTCTCCACGGCGACCCGCTCCTCGTGCAGCTCGCGCAGCTCGTCCTCGCTGGCCGCCATCTGGGCCGTCCCCCGGCGGTAAAGGATGGACACCCGGCCCGCGTCCCCGACGAGGCGGCGCGCGGCGCGCGCGCAATCCACTGCCGTAAACCCGCCACCGATGACGGCCACATCCGGCGCCAGGCCGGAGAGCATGCCCGCGTTATAGCGCATCATGAAGTCCAGCCCCTCGATGCCCGCGCCTTCCGGCAGGCCCTCCAGGTCCAGACGCATGGGGCGCGACGCCCCGGCGGCCAGCAATACGGCGTCGTATTCGCGCCGGAGTGCGTCCACCCCGCCCGCGTCCAGCCGGGCGCCCAGCCGCACCGTGACCCCGCTGTCCACAATGGCCGCGATGTCGGCGTCCACCGCGTCCGGCGGCAGGCGGAACGCGGGGATGGCGCGCATCTGGCCGCCCAGGCGGTCCGCGCCGTCGAAGACGGTGACCTCGTGGCCGCAACGCTTGAGTTCGCGGGACGCCGCGAGGCCGGCGGGGCCGCCGCCGACCACGGCCACGCGTTTGCCCGTCGGCCCGAACCATGCGGGCAGGGGGCGGGGCGGCGCGGACGCGCCGTCCGATGCGGCGCGCTTCAGCGAGCAGATGCGGACGGGGCCGCGGGTGCTGGTCCACTGATAGCGGCAGCGGCTCTCGCAGGGCCGCGTGCAGACGCGCCCCAGCACGCCGGGGAACACGTTGTCCTCCTGGTTGACGAGGTGGGCGGCGTCCAGGTCGCCGAGGGCGATGCGGCGGATGTACTCCGGCACGTTTGTCTTTGCGGGGCAGGCCTCCTGGCAGGGGATGTCCCGCGCCACGGTTTTCAGGTCGCCCGGCGTCTCCCCGAAACCCTCCGTCACGGACAGCTCGGCGGGGTTTTCCGCCAGGGGACGGGCGGGGAGGTTCAGGGCCGCGACGGCGTCGCGGTAGGGGGCCAGTCCGGCGCGGCGCACATGCGCGGCGAGACGCTCCATCGTGCCCGCGGCGAGGAAGGTGTCCAGCAGGGCCCCCATCACGCGGACACAGTCCTCCGTCCGGAATTCGCCCAGCACGGTGCCCGGGGCATCCTCCGTGCCGCCGAGCGTTACCTGGTACGCCTCCGAGGAGCCGCGCAGGTCGCGCACCCGCATGCCCCGGAACCCGATGTCCGCAATGCTGTACTGCGAGCAGGAGTTGGGGCAGCCGGAAAGGTTCACCAAAACGCGCGCGCGGATGGATGCGTACCTGTCGTCGTGGACCACCGCCTGGAACCGGTCAAACAGCGCGTGGGTCGCGCCGACGGCGAGGGGGCAGTAGGTCGTGCCCACGCAGGTGACGATGTCGCGCAGGCCGTGGAATCCCTCCGCCGCGAAGCCAAGCGCGGCGATTTCCGCCCGCAGTTCCGGCAGCCGCTCCGGCCGCACGCCGTGCAGCTCCAGGTTCTGGCGGTTCGTGGCGTAGACATGCTTGTCGCCGTAGATTTCCGAAAGCTCGGCAATCCGCGCGAGGGCCGCCGCGGCCATCTCCCCCTTGGGGATCATGATCCGCTGGATGGCCAGCCCGTCGTCCCCCCGGGGGTCCGGGTCGGCCATCGGGTTCTCTGGCGGCGCGGGGGCGCACTCTTCAAAGGGCCGCGTGTCGAAGCCGCCCCGGTCCACGCCGGCGGCGTCCAGCAGTCCGTCCACGATCTCCCGGCAGCGGTCAATGCCCAGCCGGTGCACCACGAATTTGAGGCGCGAGTGCATGCGGACGCGCCGGTCGCCGTGGTCGCGCAGCAGGACGCCGACGGCGCGGCACAGCTCCACCGCGTGCTCCGCCGGGAGGAAGGTGTAGAGCGTCTGGGCGGTGAAGGGCCGCCAGCCCAGGCCGCCGCCGATCTTCACGCGGAACCCCGCCTCCCGCGCGCCGTCCTTTCCGGCGCGCGCGACGGCCACCAGGCCCACGCAGTTGATGTGCGGCTGGCCGCACCCGGCGGCGCACCCGGAGTAGGTGATTTTGAACTTGCGGGGCAGGTTGTCCAGGCTGCGGTCCGCCGAGAGCACCCGCGAGGTCTCCTCCGCGAGGGGCAGCACGTCCAGCCGCCGGTTCGGGCAGATGGCGGCCCAGGGGCACGCCGACACATTGCGCGTGACGTCGCCGCAGCCGTGGAAGGAGGTCATGCCCGCCGCATGGAGGTCGCGCAGCACCCGGGGCAGGTCCCGGAGCTGGAGACGGTGGAACTGCGCGCACTGGCGCGTGGTGAAGGAAATCAGGCCCGTTGCGTAGCTTTCCGAGAGCCGCGCCAGCGCGCGCGCGCGCACCGAGGTAATGCGCCCGCCGGGGATGACCACGCGCATCATGTGGTTGCCCGGCTGCCGCGACTGGTAGATGCCGTACCACTTGGCGATGGACAGCTCCTCGCGGGCCATGGACCCCTTGCGGGCCATCTCATCGAAGTCCAGAACGAACCCCGCGTCCTTGATGATTTCCTCGTCGCTACGGAGACGTTTTTCCAGTTTTCGCTGCATGGCCACCTCGCGTTAAACGCCCGCGCGCGGCCCCGACGGGTCGCGCGCCCCAGTTTCCGCCATTATACCCGACACAGCCCCCCGCGTCGGCGCTGGAGGACGACCGCACGGGGCCGTTCTTGTTTTTTCGGGCGTCCCGCGTGACTCCGGACCCGCGCATGCGGTATAACATGCGACCATTCCCCCCGCGGACAACACCGGAGAAGGAGCGTCATGGGCCGGAACACCGTTCATTTCAAATGCCATCACTGCGACCACTGCTGCCGCGACGTCGTGTGCCTGCCCACGCCGTGGGACGTGCTCCGCATCGCCCTGACCACGGGGCAGGACCCCCACGACTTCCTGGAGTTCCTCACACCCGACGAGATCACGGGCGTCGCCAAGAACGACCCCGCCTGGCTGCTGGCCGGCGGACAGAAGCACATGATGGCCCTGCGCCGCACGGCCAAACGGGGGTGCCACTTCCTGGACCGGAAGACGGGCTTCTGCGGCATCTACGACGCGCGCCCCATCCTCTGCCGGCTCTATCCCTTCAAGCTCCAGGAAACCCGCGACGGGGACTTCCGCGGCTTCACGCTCCACAAGGACGTGGGCTGCCCCCGCCACCGCGACGGCGTCTACGACACCGGCCCCCTTTACGACCTCTACCTCAACGACCGCATGCACCATGAGGACTACGACACGATGGTCGAGGCCTTCAACCGGAAGGACCGCCCCGGCCGGGAGCCGCAGGAGTTCCTGGACCTGTTCATCGAGGTCGTCGTGGAGGGGTAGGGCCATCCGACCGATCGGTCGGATTTGTCGGGCCATCGGACCGATCGGACCGATCCGACGGATCCGACCGATCCGACCGGTCCGACTTGCCCCTTCGCGCCGCCTGCCGGCCTTGCCCTCCCCCCCCTCCGTCCCTATAATGGACGGTTCCGGCAATTGTGCCGGAGGCCCCTTGGCGGGGCCGCGCCGCCTGGTTGCGGTGACCAACCGGAAAAGGAGGACGGAGCCATGCCCAAGAGCCTGTACATCAAGGACGACTTTCTGCTGACGAACGAGCCCGCCCGGCAGCTGTTCCATGAGTTTGCCCGGGAACTCCCCATCATTGACTATCACTGCCACCTGCCCGCCGGGCTGATCGCCGAGGACCACCGCTTCGCCAACCTGGCGGAGGTCTGGCTGGCCGGGGACCATTACAAATGGCGGATCATGCGCGCCAACGGCATCCCGGAGCGCTACTGCACCGGCGACGCCCCGGATTTCGAGAAATACATGAAATGGGCGGAGACCGTGCCGAAGTGCGTGCGCAACCCCGCCTACCATTGGACCCACATGGAGCTGAAGCGCCCCTTCGGCATTGCGGACCGCGTCTTCGGCCCCGACACCGCCGAAAGCATCTGGGAGGAGTGCAACGAGAAGCTGGCGAAGCCGGAGTTCTCCGCGCGCGGCATCATGCGCCAGATGCGGGTGGAACTGGTCTGCACCACGGACGACCCGGTGGACGACCTGGCCGCCCACCGCAAGATCGCGGCGGACAAGGACTTCGACATCCGGGTGCTGCCCACCTGGCGGCCCGACCGGGCCCTGGCCGTGGACGATCCGGCAACCTTCACCGCCTGGGTGGCGAAGCTGGAGGAGGCGGCGGGCATGGACTGCCCGACCTGGGAGGCCTTTCTGGAGGCCCTGCGCAAACGCCAGGACTTCTTCCACGACTGCGGCTGTCGCATCGCCGACCACGGCCTGGAGGTTCCCCATGCGGCGGACTTCACCGCGGCGGCGGTGGAGGCGGCCTACCGGGCCGCCCGCGACGGGAAGACGCCGGACGCGGACGCGGCGCTCCAGTACAAGTCGGCCACCCTGCTGGAGCTGGGGCGCATGAACCACGCCAAGGACTGGGCGCAACAGCTGCACATCGGCCCCATCCGCAACCTGAACTCGCGCATGGCCGGCCTTCTCGGCGCGGACGCGGGCTATGACTCCGTGGGCGACACGCCTTTCGCCCGGCCCCTGGCGAAGTACCTGGACCGCCTCGAAAGCACCGGCCAGCTCACGCGGACGGTCCTGTACACCATCAACCCGGCGGCCAACATGGTGCTGGCCACCATGACCGGCAATTTCCAGGACGGGTCGGCGCCCGGCAAGATGCAGTTCGGCAGCGGATGGTGGTTCAACGACCAGATGGACGGCATGATCCGCCAGATGGAGATTCTGTCGCAGACGGGGCTGCTGAGCCGCTTTGTGGGGATGCTCACGGACAGCCGGAGCTTCCTGAGCTACACGCGCCACGAGTACTTCCGGCGCATCCTGTGCAACATGATCGGCTCGGACATCACCGCCGGCCTGCTGCCCATGGGCTACAAGACCTACGGCGCGCTGATCAAGGACATCTGCCACAACAACGCGAACGCGTATTTCGGGTTTGGGCTGCCGGACCACTGACCGGCAACAAAATGAGCGCGGAAGCGGCGTCGTGAAAGGCGGTCGCCCTCTCCTGGGCGTCGGCACTTGGGCCGGTGAGGGCCCTTGTTCGACTGTCGGGCCTTTTCGCCACGCCACTTCCGCGCAATGCCACCGGCGCGCGGTGTCCGCGGGTCCTGCGCCCTCTTTTGGGCTGAGCGGCCCTTCTTGCGTTCCCTGCGGGAACTTCGGCGCGCTCCGGAACACCGCCGCCTGTCCGTCCACCCGTGATCAGGGTCGCCGCCCCGGTTTTGCCCGTGGGTCAACGCCCGGACCGGGTCACCACCTGCCGCAGCCGCCAAAACCGGGCGTCTTCACTCCGTTTCGCCCATCACCTCACGCCGGATCCCGAGTCCGGCCCTGCGGCTCGCCAGGCCACCTGAATTGTACCATGCCCGCGCGGGAATGCAAATCGTTCTGGCCAAGATGCCGCGCGGCCGCCGGACGAGGTGGACGAGGTGGACGAGGTGGACGAGGTGGACGAGGTGGACAGACTGGGGGGCTCTTGTCCGTGCGGGTCCGTGTGTGGGTCCGTGTTTGTCCGTGCCGCCGCAGTGCGCGGCACTCAGACGGGGGGAGCGTCGGCGGGGGGCATGTCCGTCTTGAGGTTTTGGGCGAGGGAGATCACGGCGAGGGCGTCCTCGTAGTCCTGGCTGTGGCTGAGTGCCTGGGCGGTGGCCACCAGCACGAGGTGCAGAATCTCCTCCGTGGTCAGGCCGGCGGCGAGAATCCGCTCGGCGGCGTCGGCCGACGGCCCCTGCATGCGCAGGAACTCCGACAACTCCAGGGCGCGCGCGGCGGTCTGCCAGTCCACAATCCGCTCGCCGCCGGCCTCGTGGAACCGGGTCATGGCGGCGTGGCCCGTCCACTTGCACCAGACCACGCGGGCGCCGAGGCGCGCGGCGGTGAGGTGGAAGAGGGCGGCCAGCAGGGCGGGCACCCCCCCGCCGGTGTCCAGGATGCGGCCTGCGTCCGCGTGCGCGGTTTCCGAGCGGTCGCCGGGCACGGGCCTCCAGCCCCGCTCATCGGCCAGCCAGGCGGCCAGGGCCGAGGGGGTCTGCTCCCTTCCCGACTGGACGAAGTCCGCGGCCAGGGCGTCGAGGCGGTCGCCGAGGTCCGGGCGTGTCCGGGGCCACCCCAGGAACTGCGTGAGGGCCGCCAGGGCCCGCTCGAGGCGCGCCACATCGTCCGGGGCGTCCCGCCAGCATTCCCACTGTTCCGGCAGGCACTCACGGACCGATTCGCCCGTGAGCTCGCGCAGGAGCCCCCAGTCCCCGGAGGCGGGGGGGGCGGGCAGCAGGCGCAGCGCCTCGGGCAGGGCGCCGCCCAGGCCGCACAGCTCCCGCTTCACGGCGCCGCGCACCACGGGCGAGGCGTCGTCGAGCAGGCGGAGCAGGGCGGCCAGTTTGGCCGTCTGCGCGGCGTCGGGCTTGGCGCTGAGGGCGCTTTGGTTCAGGCTCACCATGGGGTGCGTCAACCCTTCCGAAACCCCGGTGTTGTGCGGGGTCCCGGGGGGATTATACAGCAACACGCATGACCATCGCGCACAGGCGGTTCATGGCATCCGGATATCCCGGCGCGATGCCCGTCCGTTGCGCCGATGCCCCCGTTTCGTGCAGAGAAGGAAGGCGGCCACGCGGGCGCGGGGCGGTCCCGGGAGAGGGCATGCGCTTTCTCTCTCCGCGACGACGCTCCTTGACGGCCTGCCGGGGCTTTGATAGACTGGTCGGCGGGACGGGAAAGTTGAATCGGTTTCGGGAATCCCTTGGGGGCATGGGGAGGGCTGGTGCCTACCTTGCCTTTCCTTTGCGCCGTTGCGCCTTTGCGTTAAAGCCTCTTTAACGCCA
>JAAYBR010000027.1 GCA_012730045.1 Candidatus Hydrogenedentota bacterium
GACGGGATGGACGATATGGACGGTATGGACGGTATGGACAGGGGGGGCGGGGTGGGCGCGGGGCGGTGGGTGGCGGGTGGGCGGTGGTGGCGGGCGGTGGTGGGTGGTGGGCGGCGGTGGGTGGGGGGGGCTGGCGGTGGGTGTTCTTTGTCCATACCGTCCATTTCGTCCATATCGTCCATTCTGTTCCCGTCCTCTGCAAAACCCCGCGGGGTCTTGCAGGGTCCAATTTTGTATAATGGGAATCTGTGCCGGTTTGGCACCAACCTGGAAAGGTCTCGACAGATGCGGGATTTGCGGATCGTTGGATGGGTGCTGTGCGGCGTGCTGGCGGTGTGCCCGGCGTTTGCGGGGGACTGGCCGCAGATGGGGGGCCCGGACCGCAACAACCTCTCCTCCGAAACCGGGCTGGCGCGGGAATGGCCTTCGGCGGGGCCGAAGGTGCTGTGGACCGTGCCGCTGGGGGCCGGGTACGCCTCGCCGTCGGTGCGGGACGGGGAGGTCTATGTGCTGGACCGCGAGGGCGACACGAAGGACATCCTGCGCTGCTTCGCCCTGGACTCGGGCCAGGAACTGTGGACTTTCGCCTATGACGCGCCGGGGAACGTGCCCCACGGCGGGTCGCGCACGGCACCGACGGTGACGGAGACGCATGTTTACACCGTGGGCCTCTTCGGCGACTTCCTGTGCGTGGACCGCAAGACGCACGCGCCGGTGTGGCAGCGGAACATCCTGAAGGAGAACGGCCTGGGCGTGCCCATGTGGGGGGTGTCGCAGGCGCCGCTGCTCTACGGCGACCTGGTGATCGTGGCGCCGCAGGCGCCGGAGGCCTTTGTGGCGGCGTACAACCAGGCCACGGGCGAGCCGGTGTGGAAGACCTCCTCCCTCGGCGTGGTGGGCTACTCGACCCCGGTGCTGGCGAAGCTCTGCGGCGTGGACCAGATTCTCCAAGTCGGCGCCTCCACGAAGGGCGGCGAGACGAAGGGCCTGACGGCGGGCATCTCGCCGGTGGACGGCAAGATCCTCTGGACCTATGACGGCTGGCAGTGCTCGATCCCGATCCCGTTCCCGACGGCGCTCCCGGGCGACCGGGTGTTCATCACGGGGGGCTACAAGGCGGGCTCGGCGATGCTCCAGATCGCGCAGACGGACGGCGCGTGGACGGCGACGGAGCTGTGGAAATCCGCCGACATCGGCAGCCAGATCCAGCAGCCGCTCTTCTTCGGGGACCACCTGTACCTCAACAGCAACTCCAACGAGCGCGAGGACGGCATGATGTGCCTCGCTCTCGACGGCACGATCACCTGGAAGACGAAAGACTCGTGGTTCACGAACACCTTCGAGCGCGGGCCGCTGCTGCTGGCGGACGGGCTTGTCTTCAACCTGGACGGCAAGAAGGGGACGCTGCACCTGGTGGCGCCGTCGCCGGAGGAATTCAAGGAGCTGGGAAGCGTCAAGATTCTCAGCGGCAAGGAAATCTGGGCGCCCATGGCGCTCTCCAACGGCAAACTTCTCGTCCGCAGCCAGTCGGAGATGAAGTGCCTGGACGTCGTGAACCCCTGACCCCGGGGCTTCCCGCATCCCCAAGAAAGAGCATGAAGTGACCCCTCGGCAACGCTACACGCTGCTGGCCGCGGCGCTGCTGGTTCTGGCCGCCGCCGTCGCGGGGGCGGGCCTGTGGCGGGTGCTGTCCAGCCGCCCCCCCGCCGCCGCCGTCGCCCTGCGGCTGCCGGGGAACGACGCCGCGCCCGCGGACCGCTCCGGCGACGGCGCCGCCGTGGACCTCGCGGGCGCTTTCCGCGCGGGCGAGGGGACGCCGTCGGCCCTGCCGGGATACTGGCCGCGGTTCCGGGGCGCGGGCCTGGACAACATCGCCAAGGACGCGCCGCCGCTGGCGGACGCGTGGCCCGCCGAGGGGCCGAAGGTGCTCTGGCGGATTCCCGTGGGCGAGGGCTACGCCGGGGCCGCCGTGGCCAACGGCCGGGTCTACCTGGCGGACTACGACGAGAAGACCCGGGCGGACGCCGTGCGCTGCCTCTCCCTGGACGACGGCCGCGAAATCTGGCGCCGGTCCTACCGGATCACGGTGAAGAAGAACCACGGCATGAGCCGCACCGTGCCGGCCGTCACGGAGCAGCACCTGGTCTCCATGGGGCCGCGCTGCCATGTGGTCTGCCTCGACCCCGCCACGGGCGACTTCCGCTGGGGGCTGGACCTCCAGAAGGACTACGGCACCAAGGAGCCCCTCTGGTACACGGGCCAGTGCCCGCTGGTGGAGGACGGCCGCGCGATCCTCGCGCCCTGCGGGCCGGAGGTGTTGATGATGGCCGTGGACTGCGCCACGGGACAGGTGCTCTGGAAGGCGCCCAACCCCGACGGGTGGAACATGTCCCACGCCTCCGTCTTCCCCATGACCCTCGCCGGACGCCGCATGTACGTCTACGCCGCCGTGGGCGGCGTGGCGGGCGTTTCCGCCGAGCCGGACACGGCGGGCGCCCTGCTCTGGCGCGTGCCGTGGAAGGCCCGCGTCGTGGCGCCTTCCGCCCTGGCCATCGGGCCGGACCGCGTGCTGTGCCTGGCGGGCTACGGCGAGGGCGGCCTGATCCTCAAGATCGCGGCGGAGGGCGGCGCGTTCACCGCCGCCGTGGAGTCCGCCTACTCGCCGAAGGACGGCATCGCGTCGGAGCAGCACACGCCCATTCTGCACGACGGGCTGCTCTACGCCATCCTGCCCAAGGACGCGGGCGGCCTCCGCGCGCAGTTCGTCTGCCACCGCCCGGACAACACGCTGGTGTGGTCCAGCGGCTCCGGGGAGCGCTTCGGCCTCGGCCCCTTCCTGCTGGCGGACGGCAAGTTCTTCGTGATGGACGACGAGGGGACCCTGTCGCTCCTGCGGCAGAGCCCGGAGCGGTTTGAGCTGCTGGCGCGGGCGAAAGTGCTCAACGGCCACGAGTCCTGGGGGCCCATGGCCCTCGCGGGCGACCGCCTCCTCCTGCGCGACTCGATGGAGATGGCCTGCGTGTTCGTCGGAAAGGAGGGGCCCTGATGGACCAAAAGCCCCTGATCCCCCGGTGGGCGTGGACCGTGCTGGCCGCCGCCGTGCTGGCCGCCGTGGTTGCCCTGTTTCTCACGGGGAAGCCCAAGGAGCCGGGGCCGTCCTTCCGCTTTGACACGTCGAACTTCGAGAAGACCGGCGCGGCGCAGAAACGCTTCCGCGAGACGGCGCGCTTCGCCCTGGACCTGGCGAACCCGACGGGCCTCGCCGCAACGGCGGACGGCGGCCTCCTCGTCTGCGGCGAGAACACCCTGCTCGTCCTCGACGCCGCCGGAAAGGAGACGGCACGGCACGCGGTCGCGGGCACGCCGGAATGCGCGGCCCAGGGGCCGGACGGCCGCATCTATCTCGGCATGCGCCGCCGCGTGGTCGTGCTGGACGCGGCCGGGGCCGTGGCGGCGGAGTGGCCGGAGGGGAACGAGCGCGCGTACCTGACGAGCATCGCGGCGGACACGGACTGCGTGTACGCCGCCGACGCGGGCAACCGCGTGGTGCTGCGGTACGGGTTCGACGGCGCGCTGCTCGGCGAGATCGGGCGGCGCGACGCGGCCCGGGAGATTCCCGGGTTCGTGGTGCCCAGCCCGCATTTGGAGGTGGCGCTGGACCCCATGACGGGCCTGTGGGCGAACAACCCCGGCCGCCACGGCCTGGAGCAGTACCGGCCCGACGGGTCGCTGGCCAGCTCGTGGTACCGCGCGGGCATGACGATTGAGGGGTTCTGCGGGTGCTGCAACCCCATGGCCATCGCGTTCCGCGCGGACGGGTCCGTGGTGACGGCGGAGAAGGGGCTGGTGCGGATCAAGGTTCTCGCGCCGGACCAGTCGCTGGCGGGGGTGGTGGCGCTGCCGGAGGATTTGGGCGCGGCGTCCGGCGAGGCGGCCGCGGCGGAGGACAACGCGCCGGTGCGCGACCTCGCGGTGGACGCGCGGGGGCGCATTCTGGCGCTGCACGGCCCCTGGAGGGCCGTGCTGGTGTATGAGGAAGAGCAAGACGCGGCCGGGTGACCGGCGGCGGGAGGCTTTGCCATGGACAAGAAAGACGCGGACTTCGACCGGCGGGACTTCCTGCGGGCGGCGGCGGTGGTTGCCGCGGGCGGCGGCGCGTGGCTGGCGGCGGGCGCGGGGCAGGCCGGGCGGATGGTCTGGCAGATTGACCCGGCGAAATGCACCCAGTGCGGGCGCTGCGCCACCACCTGCGTGCTGAACCCCTCGGCGGTGAAATGCGTCCACTCCACGGAAATCTGCGGGTTCTGCGACCTGTGCGGCGGCTACCTCCTGCCCACGGCCAAGGCGCAGGACACGGGGGCCGAGAACGAGCTGTGCCCCGTGGCCGCGCTGAAGCGGAGATATGTGGAGGAGCCCTTCTTTGAGTACACGGTGGACGAGGATTTGTGCGTTGGCTGCGCCAAGTGCGTCAAGGGCTGCGCCCAGTTCGGCAACGGGTCCCTCCACCTCCAGATCAAGCGCGACCTCTGCCTGAACTGCAACGAGTGCGCCATCGCGCGGAACTGCCCGTCGAAGGCGGTGGCGCAGATCCCCCTGCGCGAGGCCTACCGCGTCAAATCCTTCGGCGCGCCGGAGGCCGGCAAATGAGGCGCGCCTTCCTGACATGCGCCGTGCTGGTTGTTCTGGCGGGCGGGGCCTGGGCGGAGTTCCGCTTCCCCATGCCCGAGTTCGAGTCGGGCTACACCCGCCCGCCCATGCACCTGCCGCCGCCGGCCGTCACGTCGCCGCTGGTGGACGTCGCGCTCCTGGGCGGGCTGATGGCGGTGACGGCGTGGGCCGTCGTGAAGCGCCGGTCCCGCGCGTGGGTGCTGTCGGTCTGCGCGGTGTCCGTCCTCTACTTCGGGTTTTACCGCAAGGGCTGCGTTTGCTCCGTCGGCTCGCTGCAGAACGTGCTCGACGCCTTCATCGGGTCGGGGCTTGCGGTGCCCGTGGTGGTGTCCGTGTTCTTCCTGCTGCCGCTGGTGTTCGCCCTGTGGTTCGGGCGCGTGTTCTGCGCCGCCGTGTGCCCCCTGGGCGCGCTGCAGGAGCTGTGCGCCGTGCGGCCCGTGCAGGTGCCGCGCGCGGCGGAGCAGGTGCTGGGCCTGCTGGCCTACGCCTACCTCGGCCTCACCGTGGTGGGCGTCGTCACGGGGAGCGGCTTCCTCATCTGCCGCTACGACCCGTTTGTGGGCTTCTTCCGCCTCGGCGGCGAGCTGAACCTGCTGCTGGCCGGGGGGCTCCTGCTGGCGTCGGGGCTCGTGATCGCGCGGCCCTACTGCCGCTGGCTCTGCCCCTACGGCGTGCTCCTGCGATGGGTGTCCATGGTGTCCAAATGGCACGCCGCGGTGACCCCGGCGTCCTGCATCCAGTGCCGCCTGTGCGAAAGCGCGTGCCCTGTGAACGCCATCGAGTTCCCCACCCCGGCGGACCGTCCCGAGCGGCGCGGCGCGGGGGTGCGGCGGATGCTGGTGCTGGGGGCGGCGCTGCCGGTGGTGCTGCTGTTCGCGGCCGGCGCGGGGTGGAGCGCCCACGGCTGGCTCGCGCGGATGCACCCCGTTGTGCGGCTGGCGGACCGGGTGGCGGCGGAGGACGCCGGGCGCGTCACGGGCACCACGATCGACAGCGAGACCTTCCGCGCGGGGCAGCAGCCCGTGGCGGAGCTGTACGCGGAGGCCGCCGGGCTGGAGGAGCGCTTCAAGGGCGCGGGTGCGGGCTTCGGCGCGTTCATGGGGCTGGTCGTCTGGGGCCGGGTGCTCCGGCTGTCGCGCGTCCGCGTCCGGAAGGACTACGAGATAGACAAGGGGGCCTGCGTGAGCTGCGCCCGGTGCTTCGCCTACTGCCCCGTGGAGAGGGAATCCGATGCCCAAGCCTGACCCGAAGCCGAACCGCTTCGCCGCCAACCCGCCCGCGTGGCGGCTGTCCGTGGCCGTGGCCGCGGTCGCCGGGGCCTTCTGCCTCGTCGTGTCCGCCCTGCTCGTGCTGAACTATGTGCAGGTGCAGCGGACCAGCCCGCTCGACAACCCCGAACTCCTCGCGCTGCGCGCGAAACTCGTGGAGGCGACGGGCGACGACACCGCCGCGCTCGTGGAACAGGTCCGCGTGCTGGATCTGCTGGCGCGCGGCGCGCTGTTCACCAGCCAGGAAACGCTCCGGACCGGCGCGTGGGCGCTGCTGGCCGGGGCCGTCGTGCTGGTCGCGGCGCTGCGCCTCGCGGCGCGGTTCCGCCCCCTGCCGCCCGTGGCGCCCTTTGCGCCGCCGCCGCCCGAGGGCGCCTACTGGCTCACCCGCGCCCGCGCGCGGGAGCTGGCGCTGTTCTTCGGCGGGCTGTGGGTGGTCGCGGCGGTGCTCGCCGCGCTGTTCACGCCGACGGGCTTCCGCGAAGCCGCCCCCGGGGCCGCGCCCGCCGGGGACCAGGCCGCCGCCGCGCCGGACACGGGCGGAGAGGCCGCGCCCGCCGCCGCCGCCGCGTTCCCCTCGTGGGACGAGGTGAAAAAGCAGTGGCCGAACTTCCGCGGCCCCGAGGGCACGGGCATCGCGCAGGTGGCCGCCGCGCCCACGGCGTGGAACGTGGAGACGGGCGAGAACATCCTGTGGAAGACCGAGGTGCCGCTGCCGGGCTTCAGCTCCCCCGTGGTGTGGGACGACCGGGTATACCTGACGGCGTCCGACGAAACGACGCGCGCGGTCTACTGCTTTGACGCAAACACGGGGGAGAAGCGCTGGGAGTATGCCGTGGGCGACCTGCCCGGATCCACGGGCGCGCTGCCGAAATACAACGAGGAGACGGGCTTCGCCGCGCCGACCATGGCGCTCCAGGGCGACCTCGCCTTTGCGATCTTCTCCACCGGCGAACTGGTCTGCCTCGACAAGGAGGGGAAACTCGTCTGGGGGAAACACCTCGGCGTGCCGGACAACCACTACGGCCACTCGTCGTCCCTCATCGTGTCGGAGGGCGTGCTGGTGGTGCAGTATGACCAGAAGAAGGATCCGAAGATTTTCGGGTTCAACATCGCCGACGGCTCGGAGGCGTGGGTCATCGCGCGCGAGAAGATTTCCTGGGCGTCGCCCATCTGCCCCGAAACGCCCCTGGGCCGCATGCTCATCGTGAACTCCAGCAAGGACGTCGCGGGCTACGCGCCCGCCACGGGCAAACTGCTGTGGCAGGTGAAGTGCCTCGACGGCGAGGTCGCCCCCAGTCCCGCCTACGGCGGCGGCGTGGTCTTTGTCGCCAACGACTACGCCATGGCGACGGCGCTGCGCCTGGGCGGCGCGGCGGACGCGGTGACGGCGGAGATGATGTGGGAGTACGACGAGGTGCTTCCGGACACGTCGAGCCCCCTGGTGACGGAGAAATACGCGTATCTCGCCACGGCGCGGGCGGAAATCTCCTGCCTGGACCGCGAGACGGGGGCGCAGGTGTGGCTCCAGGAGCTGGAGGACGGGTTCCAGGCGTCGCCCGTCCTCGCGGGAGGAAACATCTATCTCGTGGACATGATGGGCGTGATGACCCTCTTCGCGGAGGGCCCGGAATACAAACAGACGGCGAGCATCCCGATGGGCGAGGAGGCGGGCGCGACCCCGGCCTTCACCGAGGGGCGCATGTTCGTGCGCACGGCGAAACACCTGTACTGCATCGGCGGGAAGTGACATGACGGAAGCCGAACTGAGGGAAGTGGACGGAATGATTGAGGCGTGCGGCCGCGGGCCGGACGCGCTGGTGCCGCTGTTGCAGGCGGTCCAGCACCGGTTCCGCCACCTGCCGGAGGAGGCCCTGCGCCGCATCTGCGAGACAACGGAGATCCGCGCGGCGGACGTGGACGCCGTGTCCACCTTCTTCCCCCATTTCCGGCGGACCCCCGCGGGGAAGCACACCGTGTCCGTGTGCGACGGAACGGCCTGCCACCTCAAGGGGGCGGACGAGGTGTACGACGCCGTCCGGGACGCCCTGGGCATCCCCCCGGAGGACGACACGGACGCCGACCGCCTCTTCACGGTGCAGAAGGTGCGCTGCCTCGGCTGCTGCACCCTGGCCCCGGCGGTCCAAATTGACCACGTGACCTACGGCCACATCACCCGCGAAAGCGCGCCCGCCATGCTGCGGGCCTTCCTCGCGCAGGAGGCGGCGGGCGGCGCGGCCGCGCGCGGCGAGTCGCTTTCCGCCGCGCCCGACGGCGCGCCGGAAATCCGCGTGGGCCTGGGGTCGTGCTGCGTGGCCGGGGGCAGCGCGCGCGTGCGCGACGCCGTGGAGGACACCCTCCGCCGCCACGGGCTGTCCGCAAGCCTCAAGCCCGTGAGCTGCGTCGGCATGTGCCACCAGACCCCCCTGCTCCAGATCGTGCTGCCGGGGGAACCCGTCATCACCTACGCCAAGGTGTCCGAGGACGACGTGGCGCCGCTGCTGCTTCAGCACCTCGCGCCCGCGAACCCCCTGCGCCGCGCCGGGGCCGCGCTCTCGCGCTGGGCCGGCCGCCTCTACGACGGCGGCGCGTCCTCCCCCGGCTGCTGCTCCCTCGGCGAAGACCACCCGTCGCTCCTGTCCTTCCTCGGCCCGCAGCGCCACATCGCCACGGAGTTCTGCGGCGAGCTGGACCCGTCCTCGCTGGAGGACTACCGGGCGCGCGGCGGCTTCGAGGCCCTGCGGAAATGCCTCCAGGCGACGGGCGGCCCGGCGGTGGACGGCGGCTTCGCGGACCCGGAGGCCGTCATTGCGGAGATCGAGCGCGCGGGCCTGCGCGGCCGCGGCGGCGCGGGCTTTCCCACGGGCCGCAAATGGCGCGCCGTGCGGCAGGCGGAGGGGGCGGAGAAGGTGGTGGTGTGCAACGGCGACGAGGGCGACCCGGGCGCGTTCATGGACCGCATGATCCTGGAGTCCTACCCCTTCCGCGTCATCGAGGGCATGCTCATCGCGTCCGTCGCCGCCGGGGCGCGGCGCGGCGTCTTCTACATCCGCGCCGAATACCCGCTGGCGGTGGCCCGGGTGCGCCGGGCCATCGCGGTCTGCGAAAAGGCGGGCATTCTGGGCGAGAACATCCTGGGCAGCCGCCACGCCTTCCGCGCCGAGGTGCGCGAGGGCGCGGGCGCCTTCGTCTGCGGCGAGGAGACGGCCCTGCTCGCGTCGCTGGAGGGCCGCCGGCCCACGCCGCGCTTCCGCCCGCCCTTCCCCGCGCAGCGCGGGCTCAACGGCCTGCCCACGCTCATCAACAACGTGGAGACCCTGGCGGTGACGCCGTGGATCCTCCGCCACGGCGCGGACGCCTTCACGGCGCTGGGCACGGAGGGCAGCCGGGGCACCAAGGTCTTCGCGCTGGCGGGCAAGGTGCGCCGGGGCGGCCTCATCGAGGTGCCCATGGGCGTCACCGTGCGCCGCATTGTGGAGGAGGCCGGCGGCGGCGTGAACGAGGGCCGCACCTTCAAGGCCGTGCAGGTCGGCGGGCCGTCGGGCGGCTGCATCCCCGACGCGCTGGCGGACCTGCCGGTGGACTACGAGGCCCTCACGGGCGCGGGCGCCATGATGGGCTCCGGCGGCATGGTCGTCATGGACGACACGGACTGCATGGTGGAGATGACGCGGTACTTCCTGTCGTTCACGCAGCTGGAGTCCTGCGGGAAATGCGTGCCCTGCCGCGTGGGCACGGCGCTCATGCTGGAAATCCTCACGCGCCTCTGCGGGGGGCGCGGCACGGCGAAGGACCTGGAGGAGCTGGAGCGCACGGCGGTGATGGTGAAGGCCCAGAGCCTGTGCGGCCTCGGCCGCACGGCGCCCAACCCGGTCCTCAGCGGGCTGAAGCACTTCCGGCACGAGTTCGAGGCCCATGTTGCGGGCCGGTGCCCGGCGCACCGCTGCAAGGCCCTCGTGACGTACAGCATCACGGACGCCTGCATCGGCTGCACCAAATGCGCCCAGGTCTGCCCCGCCGACGCCATCGCGCCGCTCCCCTACCAGGTCCACGAGGTGGACATGGGGAAATGCGTGCGCTGCAACGCCTGTTACGACATATGCCCCGCCGGGGCGGTAAAGGTGGAATGACATGCCGCGCCTGACGATCAACGGAATCGAAGTGGAGGTGGACGCCGGTGCCACCGTGCTCGACGCGGCCCGCAAAGCGGGCGCCGACGTGCCCACGCTCTGCCACTACGAAAAGACGGGCCCGCAGACGGCGTGCATGCTGTGTGTCGTGCGCGACGCCGCGGCGGACCGCCTGGTGCTCTCCTGCGCCCTCCCCGCCGCCGACGGCATGGAGATCGTCACCGACGACCCGGGTGTCTTCGCCGCGCGGCGGTCGGCTCTGGAACTCCTGATGAGCGAGCACGCCGGGGACTGCGAGGGGCCCTGCGAGCGTATCTGCCCCGCCGGCCTGCACATCCCGCTGATGCTGCGCACCGCGCAGTCCGGCGATGCGGCGGGCGCGGCCGCCCTCGCCCGCGGGGACCTGGTTTTCCCCGCGACCCTGGGCCGCATCTGCTCGGCCCCCTGCGAGCGCGTCTGCCGCCGCGCGCAGTACGACACGGCGGTCGCCATCCGCACCACCCACGGCGCCCTCGCCGAGGCCCACCCGCCCGCCGCCGCGCCGAAACCCGCGCCCTCCGGGCGCACCGTCGGCATTGTGGGGTCCGGACTCGCCGGGCTCGCCGCCGCCGCCGTCCTCGCGCGGCGTGGCCACGCCTGCACGGTCTACGAGAAGGCCGCGGACGCGTGCCCAGGACGGCGCGCCCTCGGCCCGGAGAAACTGCCGCCGGAAATCCTGGACGCGGAGATCGCCGCCGTCGCGGCGCTCGGCGTGGACCTCCGCTGCGGGACGGAGGTGGGTGGACGAAGTGGACAGGGGCAGGAGGAGGAGAAGCAGCTCACGATGGAGCGGTTGCTGGTGGCGCATGACGCGGTCATCATCGCCTGCGGGCTGGAAACGCCCGCGCAGGACCGCGTGTTCGTTGTTCCGGAGGAGGCGCTGGCGGTCCGCGCCGTCGGCGCGGGGAAGAACGCGGCCCTGCTGCTGCACTTCCTGTTCAGCATCGGCCGGTGGCCCTGCCCGGAGATCACGGCGCACCGCGACGCCCTGCGCCAGCGTCTGTTTAATTCCGCCCTCGGGCGGCTGGAGGACGGCGAGAAGGACGCCTACGCCGTGGAGTGGGTCCATGGCGGCCCCGAGCGCGGGGACAGCCCGGAGGCCGAGGCCGCCCGCTGCCTGCACTGCGACTGCATGAAGCCCGCGTCGTGCGGCCTCCGCGCCCAGGCGGCGGCGCACGGGCTCCCGACCCCCTTCCGCGGCGGCATCCCCCGCCTGAAGGTGGCGCCCGTCTTGCGCGCCGGGCGCATCCTTTTCGAGCCGGGCAAGTGCATCCGCTGCGGCATCTGCGTGGCCCTCACGCGCCGCCCCGGCGGCGGCCCCGGCATGGCCTTCACCGGGCGCGGGCTCGACTCGCGCGTCGGCCCGACGGCCGGCGCGACGCTCGCGGAGGCCCTGGGCGCCGAGGCGGAGGAGTGTGTGCGCGCGTGTCCCACGGGCGCGCTGGCCATTGAGAACGGGGAGACACCGCCATGAGAATCCTTTCGCTGGTGCCCGGAAGCGGCGGCACCTTCTACTGCCAGAACTGCCTGCGGGACCGCACCATGGTGCGCGCCCTGCGCCGTCTGGGGCACGACGTGGTCATGGTCCCCCTCTACCTGCCCATGTACGGCGGCGACACGGAGGTGGACACGCCCGCCCCGATCTTCTTCGGCGGCATCGGCGCGTACCTCCGCGAGAAAGTGCCCCTGCTCCGCCATGCGCCGGAGGGGCTGATGCGCCTGCTGGACGCCCCGGCGCTCCTGCGCTGGGCGGCGAAGCAGGAGGGCTCCACGCGCTCCGCGGACCTCGGCGCCATGACCCTCTCCATGCTCAACGGCGAGCGCGGCGGCCAGGCGGCGGAGATTGACCGGCTCGTGCGCTGGATCACGGAGCAGGAGCGCCCCGAGGTCATCCATGTGTCCAACGCGCTGCTGCTGGGCCTCGCGCCCCGTCTGCGGGAGGCGACGGGCGCGGCCATCGTGTGCAGCCTCCAGGACGAGGAGCCCTGGGTGGAGGGCATGGGCGCGCCGTTCACGGACCTCGTGTGGGACGCCATGCGCCGCCTCTCGGGCGAGGTGGCGCTGTTCCTCTCGACCAGCCGGTGGTACGCCGACCGGATGCGGGAGCGGCTCGGCCTTGCGGAGGGCCGCGTGCGCGTGGTGTGTCCCGGCGTGGACCCGCCCGCCGCCCCGGCGTGGACCGCGCCCCCGTCCCCGCCGACGGTCGGCTACCTCTCCCGCGTGCATCCCGCGCAGGGGTTTGACGCCCTGCTGGACGCCTTCACCGAACTGCGGCGCGACCCGCGCTTCGGCGCCCTGCGCCTGTCGGCCACGGGCGGCGTCACCCCCGCCGACCGCGCCTATGTCACGGCGGTGAAGGAGCGCCTGCAACGCGGCGGGCTGGCGGACGCCGTGGAGATCAACGAGTCCTTCTCCTCCGCGCCGGGCGCGGAGTTCTTCGCGCCCCTCAGCGTGCTGTCCACCCCCGCGCCGGACGGCGAGGCCTTCGGCCTCCAGATCGTGGAGGCCATGATCCGGGGGATTCCGGCGGTGCAGCCGCGCATCGCGGCGTACCCCGAGATTCTGGAGCAGGGCGGCGGCGTGCTCTACGACCCGTCCGTCCCCGGCGCGCTCGCGGAGGCCCTCGGCGGGCTGCTGTCCGACCCGGAACGCCTCCGCACCCTGGGCGCGGAGGCGCGCGGGATCGCCCTGGCGCGGTTCTCCGCCAACGCCGCCGCTCGGGAAACGCTCGCCGCCTGTGGGGCGGCCCGGGAGCTGCGGCCATGAGAAGAGTTGTCATTCCGATCCTCCTGCTGGTCGCGGCGGTCACCGTCGCGGCGGCGCTCTGGACGTTGCGCCCGTACCCCGCCGCAGACCCCGAAGAGGCCGCGCCCGCTTCCCCGTCCACAGCGTCCACTCCGTCCACCCCGTCCACCGACCCCGCCGACACCGGCGGCGACTGGCCCGGCTACCACGGCGGGCCGGAGCTGCGCGGCGCGGCCGACGCCGCATTCCCCGACGCGCTGGCGGTGAAGTGGCGCGTGAAGGCCGGCGCGCCGGTGCGCCAGACGCCGGTGGTGAAGGACGGCCGGATCTTCGCCGTGACGGCGCGGGGCGACGTGCTCGCCGTGGCGGCCGACGGCACGGAACTGTGGCGCGCGGAGTTGCGGCTGCCCGCCGAGGGGAACCCGGAACCCCTGCACATGCGCATCGAGGCGCCGCCCGTCGCCGTGAAGGACCTGCTGGTGGTCGGCACGGACGAGGGCATCCTCCTCGCGCTGGACGCGGCCACGGGCGCGGAGCGCTGGCGGCTGCCCCTGAGCGGCGGCGTCATCCGGGGCGCGCCGAACTACCTGCCAACCCTGGACCGCCTCTTTGTCATCGAGCAGTCCGCCGGCGCGCTGCTGTGCGTGAACCCCGCCGACGGCGCCGTGGTGTGGCGCGTGGAGGGCGTGGACCGCAGCGACGCCGCGCCTTCCGTGTCGGAACAGTTTGTCGTCTACGGAAGCTGCGCCGGGGCGCTGCATGTTTTCTCGCCGGAAAAGGGGGAGAAGCTGCGCGACATCAAAATCGAGGGGGACGGCCAGGTGGCGGGCGGCGCGGCCATGGAGGGGCCGCTGGTGTGGGCGGGCGCGCGCGGCGGCATGGTCGTCCACGCGAACCTGGAGACCGGGGAAATCCTCTGGGTGAACGAGGACATGGAGTCGGAGGTCTTCGGCACCCCCGCCGTGGCGGCGGACCGCGTGGTGGCCGTGTCCAACGACGGGTTCCTGTACGCCCTGGACCGCGCGGCGGGCACCCTGCTCTGGAAGCATGACACGCTGGGATTCCCCCTGTCGCCCGTCATCGCGGGGGACAGGGTGCTCTGCGCCGCCGACGGCACGCTGCTCCTCGTCGCGCTGGCGGACGGCAAAGTGCTGTGGTCGCAGGAACTGTCCGACGAGATCACCAGCCCCGCCGTGACGCGCGGCGGCATCTACCTCGGCACGGAGGACGGCGCGCTTGTGGCGTTGGGTCCGGCCCCGGCTGCGGAGGGTACGGTCAATGCCCCCTGAGCATCCCCTGCTGGAACTGCGCGGCGTGCGCCGCGCCTTTGACGGCCCCGCCGGATCCCTGCCCGTGCTCGACGGCGTGGACTTCACCCTGCGCGCCGGGGAGGCCGCCGCAGTCACCGGCCCCTCGGGCTGCGGCAAGAGCACGCTGCTCCAGCTCATGGGCACCCTCGACCGGCCCGACGCCGGACAGGTGCTCTTTGACGGCGCGGACACGGCGGGCCTCGGCCCCGACGCCCTCGCGGGCCTGCGCAACCGCACCATCGGCTTTGTCTTCCAGTTCCACCACCTCCTGCCTCAATGCACCGTGCTGGAGAACGCGCTGGTGCCCGTGCTGGAGCGCGCCCGCGCCGCCGAGGCCCGCGCGCGCGCCCTCGCGCTGCTGGACCGCGTGGGGCTGGCCGGACGCGCGGACCACCGCCCCGGCGAGCTGTCGGGCGGCGAGCGCCAGCGCGCCGCCGTGGTGCGCGCCCTCGTGAACCGGCCGCGCCTCCTGCTGGCCGACGAGCCGACGGGCGCGCTGAACGAGGCCGCCGCCGAGTCCCTCGCGGACCTGCTGGTGGGGCTCCAGCGGGACGAGGGCCTCGCGCTGGTCGTCGTGACCCACGCCCCCGCCGTGGCCCGCCGCTTCGGCGCGCAGTGGACCCTGCACAACGGGAAACTGGTGTCCGCATGAACCTCCGCCGCATGGCCGCGCGCGGCGTCCTCTGGCACCGCCGCATGCACCTCGGGCTGCTGCTCGGCGCGCTCCTCGCGTCCGCCGTGCTCTCGGGCGCCCTGCTGGTCGGCGCGTCCGTGAAGGGTACCCTGCGCGGCATCGCCCTCGCGCGGCTCGGCGGCGTGGAGGCCGCCCTCGACTGGGGCGACCGCCACTTCAGCGCGGATCTCGCGGACGCTGTGGCGGAAAACGGCGCGCGCCCGGCGGCCGCCGTGCTGTCCGCCCGCGCGACCGCCGCCCCGCCGGCCGGCACCGCCGGGGCGGGCGCCGCGCCGCAGCTCAACCGCGCGCGCCTCTACGGCGTGGACGCCGCCTTTGCGGCCTTTGCGGAGACCCCGGCGGCCTTTCCGAAGCTTGGGCCGCAGGAGGTGGCCGTGAACGCCGCCGTGGCCGAGCGCCTCGGCCTGAAGCCCGGCGACGACCTGACGCTGCGCATGCCGCGGCCCTCCGCCATGCCCCTCGATGCGCCCCTCGCGCGCGGCGGCGACCGCGACACCGTGGCGGCGCTGGTGACCGTGAAGGCCGTGCTGGACGAAGAAGCCCTGGGCCGCTTCAGCCTCGCCGCCGACCAGGCCATGCCCCTGAACCTCTTCGCCGACCGCGCGTGGCTCCAGGAACTGCTGGAACTCCCCGGCAGGGCGAACCTGCTGCTGGCCGGGGGCGACGCCGCCGGGGCGCAGGCCGCCCTGCGCGCGGGGTGGCGGCCGGAACAGGCGGGCTACTCCGTGCGCTCCGGCCCGGACGGGTGGATCCAGGTGGAGTCGGACCGCATCTTCCTGGAGGACGCCGTGCGGGAGGCGCTGGCGAACGCGCCGGTCCAGCCCACGCTGACCTATCTCGTGGACCGCATCACCCTCGGCGGCCGGAGCACGCCGTACTCCTTCGTGGTGGCGGCCCCGTCCTGCGATGCGCCGGAGGACGCCGCGTGCGTCTCCCCGTGGCTCGCGGAGACGCTGGGCGCGAAGCCCGGCGACCGCATCGAGCTGGCGTGGTCCGCGCCGGGGCCGGACAACACCTATGAGACCCGGCGCGGCGGCCTGGTGGTGCATGCCGTGCTGCCGGAGGCCGCGCTGGCGCTGGAGCGCGCCCTCGCGCCGCGCTTCCCCGGCCTGACGGACGTGGACACCTGCCGCGACTGGGACATCGGCATGCCCCTCGATGAGGAGGCTCTGAACGACCCGGGGAACGAGGCCTACTGGAAGGCCTTCGGCCAGACGCCGAAGCTGGTGGTGTCCTATGAGACCGGAAAACGCCTCTGGGGCAGCCGCTTCGGCGCCCTCACCGCCCTGCGGCTGAACCCCGCCAAATTGGACGAGGAGTCGGTGCGCGAGGCGCTGCGGCGGGAACTCGACCCGGCGAAAATCGGCCTCGCGTTCCAGCCCGTCCGCGAGACCGCCCTGCGCGCCGTGGACAAGGCGCTGGACTTCGGCGGCCTCTTCACCGGCATGAGCTTCTTCCTCGTCGTGTCGGCGCTGGTGCTGCTCGGCGTGGTCTTCGCCCACGGCGTGGAGCAGCGCGCGGGCGAGATCGGCGCGCTGCTGGCCGTGGGATGGACGCCCCGCCGCGTGCGGCGGCTCTTCCTGGCGGAGGCGGGGGCTTCGGCGGCGGTGGGCGCGGCGGCGGGCGCGGTCGCGGGCGGCGGCTACGCCTGGGCGCTGCTCGAGGGGCTGCGGCGCTTCTGGCCCGGCGCGGTGGCGGACACCCCGGTCCGCTTCCACCTGTCCGCGCAGCCCATGGTCACCGGCGCGGTGATCGCGCTGGGGTGCGCGCTGGCGGCCGTGTGGGTCGCGTCGCGCCGCGCAACACGGCGCGATGTGCGCGCCCTCCTCGCGGGCGCGCCCCCGGACGGCGCGGCGGGCCGGATGCGCGGCGGGCGCGCGGTGACGCTTGTTGCGTGGGCGGGCACCGCGCTCGCCCTGGGCGCGGCGGCGGCCCTGGTCGCCCTGCGCCCCGAGAACCCCTCGGGCATGTTCTTCGGGGTCGGCTTTCTGATGCTCGCGGCGCTGCTCGCGCACTACGCCAACTGGCTGGCGCGGCGCGCGCGGCGTTCTGCCGGGGACCTGCCCGGGGGACGGCGCCTGGCGGCGGCCCAGCTCGCGCGGCGCGGGGGTCGCAGCCTCGCCGTGGCCGCCATGACCGCCGCCGGATGCTTCCTGGTGCTGTCCACGGCGGCCATGCGCGCCAACCTCGCGCTCCACGCCGGGGAGCGCGCCTCCGGCACCGGCGGCTTCGCCGTCTTCGCCGAGACCACCCTGCCCACGCGCGGCGGCGCGGCGGCGGCCTTCGGCCTGCCGGAGGACGCCGTGGTGCCCCTGCGCGCGCGCGACGGCGAGGAGGCGGGCTGCCTCAACCTCAACCGCGCCCAGTCCCCGCGGCTGGCGGGGGTGAACCCCGCGCGGCTGGCGGCGAAGGGGGCCTTCGCCCCGCCCGGG
Source organism: Candidatus Hydrogenedentota bacterium (assembly GCA_012730045.1). Classification (NCBI taxonomy): domain Bacteria; kingdom Pseudomonadati; phylum Candidatus Hydrogenedentota; species Candidatus Hydrogenedentota bacterium. Next base: position 17,287 of record JAAYBR010000027.1, read on the forward strand.
ACGGCGGAGGCGCTGTGGGGGCTGCTGGAGACGCCCCTGCCCGGCGGCGTGATCCCCGCGCTGGTCGGCGACTCGGACACGGCGATGTGGGGCCTTCAGGCGGCGACGGACCCCGTGACGGGCACGGAGCTGGAATACCTGACCGAGGGCGGCGAGAAGGTCCGCGTGCGCCTCGTGGGGCGGCTGCCCATGCGCCTGTCCGTGTTCCAGGGGATGCTGCTCGTGTCCGAACGCGACTTCACGCGCCTGTACCCCGGCGAGGTGGGGCACCGCATGTTCCTGCTGGAGGCGGACGGCGGCGGCGCGGCGGCCCTCGCCGCGCGGCTCAACCGGGAGCAGGCCCGCCTCGGCATGGAGGCCGTGCCCGCCCTCGACCGACTGCGCGCCTTCTACGCCGTCGAGACCGCCTACCTGTCCCTGTTCCTCGTGCTGGGGGGGCTGGGCATGGCCCTCGGCGCGGGCGGCGCGGGCGTCGTCATCCTCCGCAACCTCTACGAGCGCCGCGCCGAACTCGCCCTCTTCCACGCCCTCGGCTACCCGCCCGCCCTCGTGCGGCGGATGCTCCTCGCCGAGAACGCCCTCCTCGTGTCCGCGGGGGTGGGGATAGGCGCCGCCGCGGCGGCGGTCGCCGTTGCCCCCCTCGTGCTCCTCTCCGCCACCGGCGCGTCCCCGGCGGCCCTCGCCGCCGTGCTGTGCGCGATTCTTGCCGCCTACCTCCTCGCCGTGCCGCCCGCCGTCGGCGCGGGCCTAAGACGGGTCACCCCGGCGGCCCTCCGCGCGGAGTAGGGCGGGGGGAGGGGAAGAATGGACGAGATGGACTTTATGGACGGTATGGACGAAGAAGATTGAGAGGGCGGCGCGGGCAAACTTGGCGCGGTCGCCCGCTCAGTCCATATCGTCCATTCTGTCCATATCGTCCATTGCCCGGAGCCTGTTACTCTCCCGCCGGCTGAAACCCCGCGTTGGCCGCGGCGTCCCGCAGGGCCTTCACGATCCGCTCCTCGATGCTTTCGTCCCACTTGGCGGCCCAGCCGTAGATGAACTGGGCGGACTCGCCCTCGTAGCCGCCCTCGCGGACGATGGCGGCGGTGGGGACGTAGCTCACCTGGTCGTAGCAGTAGCCGAGGACGAAGGCGTCGTTGCCGAGGAGGGCCTTGGCGTGGACGGCGTAGTCCACCACGACCTCGCCGGTGAGGGCGACGAGCGGCAGGCCGCCGAGGTTCCAGCAGTGGACGGGATAGTCGTAGGTGGTCTTGAGCGCGCCGAGGGTGTCGAGGTCGCGCAGCAGGGTCAGCGCGGCCTCCTTCATGTAGCCCGAGGCCGTGGCGGCAATCTGCTCCAGCTCGGCGCGGGTCTTCGGCGTCTGGGTGGTGATTTTGGCCATGCTGAGGGCGGTGGCGAGTTTCGCCGGGAGGGGCCGCAGGTCGCCCGCCAGCGCGGCGTCCACGGCGGCGCCCAGCTCGCGCCCGTACTGCCGCGCGAGGGCGGCCTTCCTGCGGGGCAGCGGGTTCTGGTTCGCGCCGCAGCCCTGGAAGAACATCGCGACGGCCCCCGGGTGCGACTCCTCCACCGCGAGCTGGGCGAAGCCCGCGTAGTCGCCGCACCACTGGAGCGTGTCCAGCGTCGTGTTGTGGCAGGCGTAGCCGAAGAGCACGGCGCGCTCCGCGCCGTCCGCCCCCGTCACGCGCAGGACGGGCACGCTGTGGTCCGACGGCCCCTTCAGCTCGAAGACGGACAGGATTTCCGCCTCCTTGTTGTTGCGGCGGTTCACGGCGAAGCGCGTGACGCCCGCGCACGCCTCCAGCCGCGCGGGGGCCAGCGCCGCCAGCGCCTGGAGCCCCGCCGCCACCGTCTTCTCCACCAGCGACTCGGTGTAGGCGCGGATCTTCGCGCGCTCCGCGTCGTCCACGGGGTAGATGCACATGAGCGACCTGTCCACCACGGGCCCCGAGTGCGTGTGCGAGCTGTTCAGGATCACCTGGTCCGCCCGCAGGCCCGCCTCCTTTTCAAAGCGCACCAGCAGGCGGTCCGACACGGCCTTCGGGTAGCCGAGGATGTCGCTGGTGACCAGAAGCGCGCGGTTCCCGGCGGCATCCTCCAGCGCGAGGGCCTTCACCCAGAGCGGGTGGATCGTGCCGTTGGCCGGTTCCGTGCGCGCGGCGTAGCCCGCCATCCACAGGGGGCCGGGCGGCGTGATGTCCACCGCCGCGACCCCGGCCTTCCATTCCGGGGCGACGTTGGCCGCTGAAGCCGTGAAACACATCGCCGTGAGCAGCATTCCGCAGAGCAGCATTTTGGGAATCTCCTGTTTTCCCTGAGCATACCCCCCCGCCCCCGGCGATGCAACCGGGCATTCCGGGCACGAGATCGCTTCCGTCGCTTCGCTCCTTCGCGATGACGCGAACATGCGCGTTGTTGCGAAGACGGTGC
>JAAYBR010000028.1 GCA_012730045.1 Candidatus Hydrogenedentota bacterium
TCCGCCGCAGGCGCGGGGGTCTCCGCCGCAGGCGCGGCAGCATCCGCCGCAGGCGCGGGCGCATCCGCCGCAGGCGCGGCAGCATCCGCCTCGGGCGCGGGGGTCTCCGCCGCAGGCGCGGCAGCATCCGCCTCGGGGGCCGGAGCCGCTGCGTCTCCCGCGGGCTTTTCATCCTCCTCTTTCTCCGGGGCGTATTTTCCCCGGCCCAAAATCCGGTCCATGGCGTCCTGATCCTGGGTAAAACTCACCTGGGCCAGCATGCGCTCGCGGAGGTCCTTCCGGAAGTCGGGCTCGTACTCCGCCAGCAGAGCGCGGATCTCCTGCTCCTTCTTCTGCTTGCGCTCCTCGGGCCACTTGGCCTTGTCCTCCTCCGTCGGGGGGGTCTTCTCAACCAGCTCGACGAACCAGGTGTCCTGCAGCATGCCCGTGATGGGGCCGGCGACCTTGCCCGGTTCGGCGTTCCCGAGTTTCTCGTAGATGTCGGGCGCGGAGATGTAAATCTGGTACTGCCAGAGCATGTCCTTGCGGGTGAAGGGCTTCTCGGTGACCTTCACCTCGGCTTTGAGGTCGGGGAACTTCGCCGGAATCTGGTCGAGGGAGGTGATCTCCGCGGCGATGCGCTTGCACAGCTCCTGGAGCTGGGCCTGGGAATCCTCGCGCTTGCGGAGGGCGGCGATGGTGTCGTTGGTCACGCGCTCGCGGATTTCATCGAGCGGGGGCACCACGCCCTCGACAGTCTCCGTCACCTTCGCCACGTAGAGGTAGCTGCGGCCCTGGACCGGGGTGTACAGCGTGTCGTCCTTCTGGCCGGGCACCTGGGAACGGAACGCGGGCACGTCGAAGCGGGGAATGCCGGCGATTTCGGTGCTGGCGGTGGTGAAAACCCCCGTCTGCGCCACGGTGAGGCTGTTTTCCGCGGCGGCGGTCGCCAGATCGGACGCCTTGGCCCGCGCGGCCACGGCGGCCGCCAGGTCTTTGCGCTGCTGCATCTCCTCCTCGGAGAGCTTCGCCTCCATCACGATCTGCCGGAAGTGGACTTCGCGCGCGCCGTCGTCGGCCGTGCGCTCCTCCTCCACCTTGTAGATGAAATAGCCCGTCGGCCCGAAGACCGGGTCGCTCACGCCGCCCACAGGCAGGGCGTACAGGGGGGCCATGTGCTCGGTGGGGTTCTCCTCCACTTTCCGCCAGCCCATGTCGCCGCCCTCGGGGACGGTGAGGGTGGAGTACTCCTTAAACAGGGCGGCGAAGTCCTCGCCGGCGCGGGCGCGGGTGACCGCCTCGACGGCCTTCTCCGGCACGGGGGGGGCGAGGGACAAGGCGACATAGTCGGCGCGGTTGTCTGCGGGCTTCCGGTACTTCTCCTGATTGTCGGCGAACTGCTTCTGAATCTCCTCCTCCGTCGGCGTCACGGGCATCTCGATCTTGGCGTACTTGATTTTGAGCTTTGTGTAGTCGGCGGCAAGCTCCTCCTCAATCTTGGCGTCCAGCACGCGCCGGGCGGGGGCCAGCATGACGGACAGATAGGCCTGCCGGGAGACGCCCTCGCGCATCTCCTGGTAGATGGCATCCCAGTCCTGGGGCATGCTCACCCACTCGTTGTAGGCCTCGGCATTGAACCGGCCCTCCTCATCCTTGAACATGGGAAGGTCGCGGAGCTGCTTCTCCAGGAAATCCCTGCCCACTTTAAACCCGCGCTTCTGGTCCTCCACAGTGATCAGCGTGGAGTCAAGCAGCTGCTCCTGGATAGCCTTCACCTGTCCGGCGGCGTCCAGTTCCTCGTAGGTGGGGCGCTGGCCGCCCCGGCGGGCCATCTGCTGCGCCGTGGCGTCCAGGGCGCGGCGGAACTGGCTTTCGGTGATGGGAACGCCCGCGACCTCCATGACCGGATCGTCGGAAACCTCGGTGCTCCTCTGCTGGCTGGGCATGCCGAAGAAGAAGACAAAGGGAATGCCGATGAAGATCAGAATGAGCACCAAAATCAGTTTCCGGTGCTTCCGCATGAAATCCTGCATGAAGAAAATCCTCCTGAACCGGTGTGGCCGCTCAGGTCCGAAAGGTTGGGCTGCGAAGGCCGGCGGCCCCGTGCCGCGCGCATTCCTCGACTGCCGCCCGCGGCGCGCCGCAGGCCGCAAAACTCTATCACACCGCCCCGGGAACGCGCAAACAGCGGGGAATCCAAGAACTCGGGGAACGGGCGGGGCGGGAGGCTAATCGCCCTTGACGCGGTCGAGGAGGACGGCGGCCAGGATGACCAGGCCGAGGGTCACCTGCTGGCCGAAGGTCTCGATGCCGATCCAGTTGAGGCCGCTGTTGAGGACGGAAACCACCAGCAGGCCGACGAAGGTGCCCGCGATGGACCCGCGGCCGCCGCTGAGGCTGGTGCCGCCGACCACGACCGCCGCGATGACGGACAATTCGTCGCCGAGGCCGATTTTCGGGTCGCCGGACCCCAAACGGGAGGTCAGCATGAGCCCGGCCAGCACGGCGAGGGCGCCGCACAGGGTGTAGACCAGCCATTTGACCCGCATGACGGGCACGCCGCTCAGGCGGGCGGACTCCTCGTTGCCGCCGATGGCGCGGGTGTAGCGCCCGAAGCGGGTGTGGTTGAGCAGGACGAAGCCCGCCGCCAGAACGAGCATGAACAGCACCACGCTCACGGGCAGTTTCCCGAAGAGCTGGCCCCGGCCAAGCCAGGTGTACTCCGGGGGCAGGGGGCTGATGGGCTTGCCGTCGGTGAGCAGGTTGCCCAGGCCGCGCAGGGAGCTCATGAGCGCGAGAGTAGCAATGAACGGCGGGATGCGCAGCCGGGTGACCAGCAGGCCGGTGGCGCTGCCCGCGCACATGCCCACGGCAAGGGCGGCGCACCACCCCGCAAGAATCCAAACCCAGGCGGGGCTCTGGCCATGCCGGACGACGGTGGCGGAGAGGACGCCTCCGAAGGCCATGAGCGACCCGACGGACAGGTCAATGCCGCCGGTGATGATGACGAAGGTCATGCCGACAGCCATCACTCCGAAGATGGCCGACTGGTTCAGCACCATCATCATGGTGTTGAACGAGGTGAACCCGGGGTTGTCCTGCGAGCGGCCGATCATCTCGAAAACGGCCAGCTCCAGGAAGAGCGCGGCCACCAGGGGGCCGAAGGTCCAGAGATTTCTGCGCAGCGAGTCCATCCGCGCCGCGCCCGCGCCCTCAGCCATGCCGCGCCCCTCCGCCCGTGGCCAGCTGCATGATCCGCTCCTGGGTGGCCTCGGCGCGGGAGAGCCCGCCCGCGAGGCGGCCCTCGTGCATCACGAGGATGCGGTCGCACATGCCGAGCACCTCGGGCAGCTCGCTGGAGACCATGAGCACCGCGGCCCCGCGCTCCAGCAGGGCGTTCATGAGCCGGAATATTTCGGTTTTCGCCCCCACGTCCACGCCGCGGGTGGGCTCGTCAAACATGAGGATGCCGGCCTGGGTGAAGAGCCAGCGCGCCAGCACCACCTTCTGCTGGGTGCCGCCGCTGAGAAGCTGGACGGCCTGCTCCACCGAGGGGGTCTTGATCTGCAGCTCGCGCACGAAGTCCTCGGCGACCCGGCGCTCCTCGCCGCCGCTGACGAAGCCCCTGCGGACCAGCGCGCCGAGGTTGGCCAGGGTGATGTTCTCGCGCACGGACATGCCGAGCACGAGCCCCTGGTTCTTGCGGTCCTCGGTCAGGAGGCCGACGCCGTGCGCGATGGCGTCGCGGGGCGAGGAGACGGCCACCTCTTTCCCGTCCACGAAGACGCGTCCGGCGCTGAGCCGGTCGGCGCCGAAGATGGCGCGGACCACCTCGGTGCGCCGGGAGCCGACGAGGCCGGTCAGGCCGACGATCTCGCCCGCGTGCAGGGAGAACCCCACGTCGTGGAAGAGCCCCTCGCGGGCGAGCCCCTCCACGCGCAGGCGCTCGGCGCCGCGGGGCAGGGACACCTTGGGGAACTCCTCGGTGAGTTCCCGGCCCACCATCATGCGGATGATGTCCTCGCGGGTGAGGTCGGCGACGTCGCGGGTGGCGACGTGCCGCCCGTCGCGCATGACGGTGGCGCGGTCGCCGATCTGAAAGACCTCCTCCAGCCGGTGGGAGATGTAGAGGATGCCCATGCCGCGTCCGCGCAGCTCGCCGATGAGCGTGAAGAGCGAGGCCAGCTCGTGGTCCGTGAGGGTGGCGGAGGGCTCGTCCATGACCAGGATGCGGGCGTTGACGGAGACGGCCTTGGCGATCTCCACCATCTGCATCTGGGCCACGCTGAGGCGGTTCACGGGCAGGCGCACGTCCAGCGTGACGCCCATGTGCCGCAGCACCTCCTCCGCGTCGCGGCGCAGGCGCGCGCCGTCTATGAACGGGGTCTTTCCGACGCGCGGCTCGCGGCCGAGGAAGATGTTCTCCGCCACGGAGAGGAAGGGGCTCAGGTTGAACTCCTGGTAGATCATGCTGACGCCCAGCTCCCGCGCGCGGGCGGGGCTGGTGACGGGGGCGGGGCGCCCCCCGATGAGGATGTCCCCGGCGTCGGCGGGCTGGGCGCCCGCGAGGATTTTCATGAGGGTGGACTTGCCCGCGCCGTTCTCGCCGAGCAGGCAGTGCACCTCGCCCTCCCGGAGGTCGAGGGAGACGTCGTCCAGGGCGAGCACGCCGGGGAACTGCTTGGTGATCCCCCGCATTTCGAGGAGCAGGTCAGCCACCGGCGGCCGCCCCTTCCAGGCTTTCCTTGGTGATCATCCCGACGTCCACCGGGCGCTCCTTGGGGAGCTCCACGCCGTTGAGGTGGTCGGCGATGGTCTGAATGACCGCCTTGCCGATCTCCTTGGGGAACTGCACGGCGTCCGCCTTGAGGGCCTTGCCCGCGCGGATGGCGTCCGCCGCCTCGGGGGTGCCGTCAAAGCCGACGATGATGATCTTGTCCTGGAGCCCGGCGGCCTCCACGGCGGCGAGGGCGCCGAGGGCGGAGTCGTCGTTGATGCCGAAGATGGCGGCAAGGTCGGGGTTCGCCTGGAGCAGGTCCTGGGTCACGCGGAGCGCCTTGTCGCGCTGGCCCTCGCCGGGGACCCGCGCCACGATCTGGATGCCGGGGCTCTTGGCGATCTCTTCCGTGAACCCCGCCGTGCGGTCCTGCACCGAGGTGACGCTGGGATGGTCCACAATGGCGATTTTGCCCTGGCCGTTGAGCTGCTTCACGAGGTATTCGGCGAGAATCTTGCCGCCCTTGTAGTTGTCCGAGGCGATGTGGCAGACCACGTCGGCGCCCTTCGCCGCGATGTCGGCGGTGAACACCGGGATGCCCTTGGCCCGCGCGTCGGCCACCACGGGCGTGATGCCGCTGGAGTCCGTGGGCGCGAGGATGATGGCGTCCACGCCCTGGGCGATGAACATCTCCATCTGGTCGTTCTGGCGGCGGCTGTCAAACTCGGCGAACTGCGTCTTGAGCTTGAACCCGTGGCGCGCCGCCTCCTCCCGCATCTCCGCGATCATGTCCTGGTAGAAGATGTGCGTCTGCGTCAGCAGCGCGGCGCCGATCACCTTCTCCTTGGCGGCGTCCGGCGCCTGGCCGTCCGCGGGCTGCGCCGCGTCCCCGCCGGACCCGCACCCCGAGACCACCGCCGCAAGCGCCGCGCACACAATGAGCATTCCCAGTTTTCGCATGGATCGGTTCTCCTTGGGGGCTCCACTCTACCGCGCGGGCATGGCACGGCGCAAGACGGGCTGGCACCCGGCGCCGTGCGGCGGGCGGCTTCTGTCACCGCGCCCCGTCGGCCTGAGGCGCCGCACATGCTGACTGCGCATTTGTTTTCACCCTATAAGAAAAAAATACTTGATTGCCTTCCGTTAACCCTGCTAAACTCGCCCCGGTTCCGAATAGGCAGGGAAGCAGGCTCCGTTTCATGGACACGATCCGAAAACGCGCGATCCGTCGGGCATTTCTGGGCTGCACCGCAGTCCTGCTGCTGATGTTTGGGATTGCGGCGGTGCATGAGAGCATCCCCGGCCTGTGCGAGGAGCGGGACGATTCCAGCCAAAGCGGCAGGGAATACTGCCCCTTCTGCAAACTGATCCACAGTCCCCTGGTCACGAGCGCTCCGGCGCTCCTTCCCGCACCGGCGGCGCTGCCGCTCCCGCTCTGCGATGAACGGGCCGTTTCGCCCACCGCGCGCGTGTGGCAGGCCTGGCAGGTGCGCGGCCCTCCCCTGCCCGCGTAGCCCCCATCCCCCCCAAACCCCCTCTGACAAAAAAAAGCGGACAGCGGCTGTCACCGCCATCCGCGCCGCCCCCATCCCATTTTCGGGTGGAGGCATGCACTCTCATTCTCATTCAAAGAAACATTCCCGCGGCCCGGCGGCATTCCCGCCGGCCGCAGAAAGGCTTGCCCCATGAAGAACAGACACGGTTTCACGCTGATTGAACTGCTGGTGGTGATCGCCATCATCGGCATCCTGGCCGCCATCCTGCTGCCCGCGCTGGCGCGGGCGCGCGAGGCGGCCCGGCGGGCCTCCTGCCAGAACAACCTGAAGCAGATGGGCCTGGTGACGAAGATGTACGCCAACGAGGCGAAGGGGGCGTTCCCGCCCATGAAGACCCGCGGCTGCGACGGGTCCGTCCGCGCGATGGAGCAGATGGCGAGCATGGAGGCCCTGTATCCCGAGTACTTGACCGATTTCGCCGTGCTGCTCTGCCCCAGCTCCATCGGCGGCGCGACGCCCGGGGAGCGCTGGGACGAGGGGGAGACGGTCAGCCCGTGGTTCCGCGAGTGGACGGGGTCGAACAACGGCATCGTGGAGCCCTGCGAGGTGGGCGACTTCCCGTACACCTATGTCGGCTTCGCCATCACGACGGACATGTCGGACACGGCCGTCAAGTGCCAGGCCCTCTGGGACAGCGTGTTTGACCCGGCCGACGGTCTGGCGGCGCGCATCACGGCGAACACGGCCGCAGCCGATGAGGACTGGGCCACGTTGGTTCCCGGCACGGGAACGGGCGGCAGCGACACCATCTACCGCCTGCGCGAGGGCATCGAGCGCTTCCTCATCACGGACATCAACAACCCCGGCGGCTCCGCCCAGGCGCAGTCCATCCTTCCTGTGATGTGGGATGTGATCTGCGACGAGGCGTCCCACTTCAACCATGTGCCGGGAGGGTCGAACGTCCTGTTCATGGACGGGCATGTGGAGTTTCTGCGGTGGCCCGGCGCCCAGGGGCCCGCGGGTGCCTGGACCAACCCCGAGACCGGCGGACCGCTCCCCGTGGGCACCGCGTTCCCCATGAGCGCGGGGGGCATGATCTTCCACGAGGCGTCCCACGTCTACGGCGCCCTGCTTCCGTAACCTCCCTTTTCGGGCCCCGGCATCCCTCGCTCTTGGGATGCCGGGGCCTTCCCGTTCTTGCCCCGCCCCCTGCGGTGATTTGACTTGACCCTCCCGGATGGGCGACAACACGGGGGACGGGTTCTCCCGCGCCGGTCAGACAGCGCGCGGGCAAGCCGGGAGGGATGCGCCATGTCAGACACGCGAAACCAGCCGGAACCCCTCGGGATGGAGATTCCCCCGCGGGGGGTGGACCGGCAGGTGTTGCTGGACCGGCTGAAGGCGCTTCAGGCCGGGGATGTGCACTGGCGGGAGCACAAGGTGTTCGGGCTGGTCTACAAGCACAGCGACGCCCACACGGAGTTTCTGAAGGAGGCCCACGGCCTCTACTTCTCCGAGAACGGCCTCAATCCCATGGCGTTCAAGAGCCTCCAGCAGCTGGAGCGGGAGGTGGTGCGCATGTGCGCCGCCCTGTTCCACGGCGGGGACGGCATGGCGGGCTGCATGACCTCCGGCGGCACGGAGAGCCTGCTGCTGACCGTGCTGGCCCACCGGAACCACGCCCGGCGGACGCGCCCCTGGATCCGCCGCCCGGAGATCGTGGTCCCCGAATCGGCCCACACGGCCTTCACCAAGGCGGGCGAGTGTTTCGGCGTGCGCATTGTCAAGGCACCCTGCGGCCCGGACTACGCTGCGGACCTTCGGGAGATGGAGCGGCGCATCACGGGGCGCACAATCCTGCTGGTGGGCTCCGCACCCTGCTATCCCTACGGCGTGCTCGACCCCATCGCGGAGCTGGGGGAACTGGCGGCGCGGCGCGGGCTGCCGCTGCATGTGGACGCGTGCCTCGGCGGGTTCTTCCTTCCGTGGCTCGGAGACCTGGGCGTGGACATCCCGCCCTTCGACTTCCGCGTGCCGGGGGTGACCTCGCTCTCCGCGGACATCCACAAGTACGGCTACGCCGCGAAGGGCGCCTCGCTGCTGCTGTACCGCAGCCCGGCGGTCTTTGCGGACCAGGTCTTCGCGGATGTGGACTGGTGCGGCGGGGCCTACGGCGGGGCAACCCTCGCGGGCACGCGCCCCGGCGGCCCGATCGCGGCGGCCTGGGCGGCGCTGCACGCCCTGGGCCGCGAGGGCTATGCGGCCAACGCGCGGACCATCCTGGACGCCGCCGGACGCCTCATCGAGGGGGTGCGCGCCGTGCCCGGACTGTGCGTGCTGGGGAACCCGGTCATCGGGGTGGTCGCCGTGGGCGCGACAGACCCCGCCGTGCGAATGTACGCTGTGGCCGACCTGCTGGAGGCCAAAGGCTGGCACATCAACCGCCTGCAGAAGCCGGAAAGCCTCCAGGTGATCCTGAACGCGGGGCACGCCGCGGTGATTGACCCGCTGCTGGCGGACCTGAGGGAGGCCGTCGCGCATGTCCGCGCGAACCCGGACACGGCCTTCGAGGGCAGCGCGCCCATGTACGGCCTCATCGCAAACATGCCGCTCCGGCGGGTGGTCCGAAAGAACCTGGTCTCCATCTTCACCAACATGCACACGGTCGGCGAACCCGGCCCGGAGGACGCCGGGGAGGAGGAGAAGGATCCCGTGGCGGTGCCCCCGGCGGTGCTGTGGCTGATGCGCGCCCGCGCGCGGCTTGGGCGGCTTTTCGCGCCGCGGCGGGGGGACTGAGGGCGCATGATGACCTTTCTGGCGGTCGCGGCGGCCTTCGCCCTCGGGGCGTTTGTGCAGACCATCGCGGGCTTCGGCTCCGCGCTGGTGGCCATGCCCATCCTCACCCAGTTCCTCGGCGTGCAGGCGGCGGCGGGCGTCATGTCCATTGTCGGCGCGACCGTCATTGTGGTCGTGCTTTTCCAAAACCGGCGCGGCCTGCGCTGGCGCGAGGCGGGCCGCCTGCTCTGCGGCACCGTCGTCGGCATCCCCGTCGGCGCGTGGGCGCTCACGTCCCTGCCGGCCGCGCCGGTGGTCGGCCTGCTCGGGGTGCTGCTCATCGCCTACGCCCTGCACGGTGTCCGCGCGGTCCTGCGCGGCGTCCCGGAGGCCGAACCGGCGGACAACCCCTCCCAGGACGCAGAGAATCCGTGGCGGGACCGGATCACCGGAGCGGTGGTGGGGTTCTGCGCGGGACTGCTGGGCGGGGCCTACGCCACGGACGGCCCGCCCCTCGTGATGTACGGGGCCCACAGGCGCTGGCCCAAGGAAACCTTCCGCGCCGTGCTGCAGGCGTGCTTCCTGGTGGACGGGCTGCTGATCCTGGCGATGTACAGCGGGAACGGGGTGGTCAACGCGGGCGTGGTGGTCTACTGCCTCTACGGCGTGCCGGGCATGCTGCTGGGGCTGGCGGCGGGCACCCTGCTCGACCCCCGGATCAACCGCGGGCGCTTTCACCGGCTGCTGCTGGGACTGCTCTTTTTGCTGGGCGCGGGCCTGCTCGCCCGGGCGCTGTTCATGGAATGACGGCCCCGCCAATTTTACCGGACGGATCACCGAAAAGGAGACAGGAAGATGGGTTCATTGGTCCTTATGTGCGCGGCGCTCGCCGCCGCCGCGGCGGACGTGCCGGCGTCGCTGGAAATCCGGGTGCCGGGGGGGCCGCACCCGCGGGTGTATGTGACGGCGGACGAGCTGCCGGCCCTGCGGGCGCGCGCGGAGACGCAGCCGTGGGCCACTGAGGCTAAACGGGCAATCCTGGAGGAGGCCGCCGCCCTCGCGGTGGAGCCGATGGACATCCCGCACGAGGGCGGGCAGTGGACGCACTGGTACTCCTGCAAGAAGGACGGCGGGCCGCTGAACGCGGAGTCGCCGACGCGCCACGTCTGCCAGACCTGCGGGGAGGCGTACTCCGGCCCGCCGTATGACCAGGTGTATGCGACGCACCGGCACGGGCACTGGCTGGGCGGCGTGGAGACGCTGGGCCTCGCACACATGCTGGACCCCCGGCCCGAATTCGCAGAGCGCCTGCGGGCGATCCTGATGGAATACGCGTCGTTCTATGAGACGCTTCCCCTGCACGATGTGAACAACGCCCCGGACAGGGGCGGACGCGTGCTTTCGCAAACCCTGGACGAGTCGGTGCTGCTGTGCCAGATGGTGCTGGGCTACGACCTGGCATACAACGCGCCGTGCTTCTCCCCCGAGGACCACGCCGCCATCCGCGACGGCCTGATCCTCCCCATGGTGAAAACCATCCAGGCGAACCTGCGCGCCATCTCCAACTGGCAGTCGTGGCACAATGCGGCGGTGGGCTGCGCGGGGCTGCTGCTGGGCGACGCGGAACTGGTGGACTGGGCCGTGAACGGGCGCAACGGCTTCCTGTACCAGATGGGAAAATCCCTCTTCCCCGGCGGCATGTGGTACGAGGAATGCCCGTCCTACCATTTCTACGCCCTGTCCGCCCATGTCTACCTGCTGGAGGCGGCCGCGCGCGCGGGCATGGACCTCTACGCCGTCCCCGTCGTCAAGGGCATGTTCGACGCGCCGCTCCGGCAGGCGCTGCCCGACCTGACCTTTGTCCCCTTCCACGACAGCGACCGCCTCTCCATTTTGTCCCAGCGGCAATATTACGAGATCGCCTTCGCGCGCTACGGCGACCCCGCCTATCTGCCCCTGTTGGGCGGGCGCGGGGGCGTCTGGACCCTGCTGTGGGGCCGGGACACGCTGCCGCCCGCCCCGGAGGCGAAGGAGCCCGCCGTGTCCACGGCCGGCGAGGGCGAGGGGCTGGTGGTGATTCGGGACGCTGAGAACGAGACGGCGCTGTACCTGGACTACGGCCCGGGCCGCTCGGGCCACGTCCAGCCCGCCAAACTCAACATGGTGCTCTACGCCCACGGGGACATCCGGTTCGCCGACCCCGGCCGGCTCCCCTACGGCAACCCGATGCACAGGCAGTGGTTCTGCCAGACCATCGCGCACAACACCGTGGTTGTCAACGGCGCAACCCAAAAGAGGACCCACGCCACGTTGAAGGCCTTCGCAACCGGCGAGGGATACGCCCTCTGCCGCGCCGCGTGCGACACGGCTTACAAGGGCGTGACGCTGGACCGGACCCTGCTCCTGCGGGGGAACACGGTGGTGGACGTGTTCCGCTGCGCCTCCGCCGAGGAGGCCACGTTCGACCTCCCGCTGCATTTCGTGGGAACGCTGAAGAACGAACCCGCCGCGGAGCCCGCACCCCTGGGTGAAAAGGACGGCTACCAGCATCTCCAGCACCCGCGCCGCTGCACGGACGGCACACGGGAGTTCATGATCGCCACGGAGGGAGACCGGGGCATCCATGTCCGCCTGTTCGGCGACCCGGAGGTGTTCCTGGCGGAGGGCCACGGCGAGGACATGAAAACGCTCTGGCCGATGCTTCTCCAGCGGGTCAAAGGCAAGAGTGCCTGTTTCGCGGCCGTCTACCAGATCCTCGATGCCGGCGCCGCGCCCGCGCCCGCGTCCGCCAAGGCCAAGACCGGAAAGAAGGACACCACCATCGAAACCGGCGACCTGCGGCTGACCGTGGGCGAAGAGACCATCCTTAAGATTGGGGACGAGGTCATCCCCCTCCCCTGCCCCGAACCGACGCCGGAAAAAGAATGACCGGTGACCAGCATGAAACGGGGTATTGACGGGAACGTAGACGCGCCATCTTGGCGCGTTCTTCGGGTCAACGAAAAACTCCAAGAACGCGCCAAGATGGCGCGTCTACCTTGCGGGCGCTCTCGCCGACTCACTTCATTGGCGAGCGAAGCGACGCCATCTCGTTCCCGCCGACGCCCTGCCCACAAGAGGTTGCTTCAGGCGCTGCGCGCCTTCGCGATGACGGGTGTGGCGGTTTCCATGCTCGCTGCCTTCTCGGTGCGCTCTGTGACTCCGTGGTGAACCTCTCCGGGGTTTTCACCACACGGCCACCCGCCCGATGAGGCAGGCCCCCTCGGGGCCGGGCTCGGTGTGGTCCGTTGTGCCGCCGCTGTAGGACACCTTGCCCGCGCTGACACTCTCCGCAGGACCGGAGAGCGTGCCGCCGTGCTCGAACTTCCAGACGATCTGCCACTCCCCTCCCTCTCCCCGCGCCTCGACGACGCCGGAACGGGACAGCCACCGGGCCCGCACTTCGGTCCAGGCGGCGGCGTCATGCTTCCCGAAAAGGCGCTGGTCGCCGTTAAGGTCCGCCTGAAGCAGGCCGTCGCTCCGCAGCCCCACGCGCAGCACGGCGCCGCCTTTCCACCGGACGCAGACGGCGGGCCCCCAGGACTGGCCGGCGTCGGTGCCCTGGCGCAGGCGCGCCTCGAATCCGCGCACGGCCCCGCCCAGCGGGGCGGTGACAAAGGCGTGGGTGTTCGCGTGGGCGGTGACACGCAGCGCGCCGTCCTCCACGGCGAAGGGGGCGGCGTTCTGCGCGGAGATGGACGGCGTCCACGCGGCCATCGCCTCCCCCGCCGCCTCCAGCATCGGGGCGCCCCATTCGGGCGGCGCCTTCAGGGCGCGCTGCTCCTCCAGGCGGAGGCGGGTTTTCTCCGCGATGCGCGCCTGGCGTTCCTCGCAGCCGCGCTCGACCGACCCCCGCAGCGCGGGCGTCAGCCCGGCCTTATAGTCTTCGTGGACCACCTTCATGGTGGCGGGGTCGGACAGCCAGGAGGCGATGGTGTGCATGCGGGCGTTGACCGCCAGCACGCGGTCCACAAGGTCCGCTGTGGGCTTGGGGCCGTTGTTGCAGAGCACGCCGATGCTGTTGCTGGTGTTGTGGCAGGAGACGAAATAGCGGAGGTAGTCCGGGTTGCCGTAGGCGCTGTCGCGCCCCTCGCCCCGGAGGATGAAGTCCACATAGGCGTCCGCCTGGGGCACGAAGCACATGCCCGGGCCGAAGGCCCCCGTGGAGTGCCACTCCAGGATGCCGTCCTCCCCCACAATCTCCCGCGACTTGCGGGCGAGCGCGTACAGCGCCGGGGCGCTCTCGGCATACTGCCCGTCGAAGTAAAGGCCGTCGGGCCGGTGCTCCCGCATGACCTTCCCGATCTCCGGCAGGAACAGGTCCATGTTGTCGCCGTGGGGCCAGCCGGGGGGGAAGCCGGTGACGCTGAAGTTCTCGAAACTGTTCATGGCCAGGTGTTCGAGGGGCGTGCGCTTCAGGAAGTAGTACGGGCTGGTGTAGACGATGAACCGCATCCCGTTCCGGTGGATCGTCTCGCGGACCCGCGCGAACTCCTCCGGGCCGTGCCGCGGCTCGAAGGCGAGGTTCCAGTCCTTCCACAGCATGACCTCGGCCTGGAGCAGGACAATGTTCCCCTCGGCGGCCCAGGCCGTGAGGTCGGCGTCCGCGGGGTAGCCGGTCTCCATGGACCAGTGCCAGACCACATGGTCCTTCAGGGACCGGTCCCAGTCGAAGGGCTTCGGCGGGCACACGCCCACCCACAGCACGGCGTCCGCGGGCAGCGTGTGCCGCGCCACCACGGGCTCGTAGGGCTCCAGCGCGCCGGTGAGGGTGTCGTCGGAGCTGAACAGGCCGAAGCCGCCGTACTCGTCCAGCACCAGCAGGCTTCCCTTGTGGGACGCCGTGAACCCCACCTCGATGGACCGCGTGATCTCCACCGTCACCGGCTCATGGGCGTGGAACATGAAGAGGGAGTCGCCGTTCACCCGCAGGTCGAGTTTCGGCGAGGCATAGGAGCAGAACGCGAACCCCGGCCCGGTGTGCGTGAGCGCGGGGGGGCCGGACAGCCCCGTGACGCGGATCCGCGCCACCTCGCGCGGCGTGCCGACGCGCTGGCGGAACACCCCCTCCCCGGAGGCGTCCATCCGGAACTCCGCCCCCGTGGTCACCACCTCCAGCGCGCCGCCGGAGACCTCCGCCCGCTCGACGGCCATGCCGCCCTGCGGCGCCGGAAACACCGCCGGGTCCATGAGCCCCTGAAAGGTCGGCGCCTCCGCCCGGGCCTCCAGGAAAGCCGTTGAAACAAAGGCCAGCAAAACAAACAGCATCTGTGGTGCGCGCATGGCAGGTCTCCTGTGCAACCATCATACACCGGAGACGCGCCGACAGCGCACGCCTGCCCACCCGTCTCCCCCGCGCATCGTAGGGGCGAAATATCTTTCGCCCTCTTAACGCATGCGCGTACCGCCCCCGCCACGCCCTCCGCAACCCAAAGAGGGCGAATGATGATCCACACCGGCCCACTCCAGGACCCCGCCCTGTTTTCCCCCTTCTCCCCCTCCGTGTCCTCCGTGTGTTCCGTGGTTCGCTCCCGCGGGGAACGTCCCCATTGCCTCTGCGTGCCTGCCGGCGGTTTCGCGGGGTGTCATCGGCGGGGACGAAAGGGGTACACTACCCGCGCCGGAACGGCTCCGCTCCCCCGCGCCCGCAGCGCGGCGGGGCGGACGACGCCGCCGAAAGGAAACCCCATGAAACGCCTTCTGAAGATTGTCGCCCTCGCCCTCGCCGGGATCGTGTGCCTTGTGCTGCTGGTCGCCGCCATTGCCCTGGGGCGGTGGTACCTGAAGGCCGGCGGGCCGTATCCGGACTACAGCCTCGATTTTGCAAAGGCCGGCACGCTCCAGGGCACGCCGCCGGAGACGCCGCTGCTGGTGGGCGTGGCGAAGCGCGACATCACGCCGGTCCTCGACGCCTACGACAAGTTCGTGGACAAGGACGGGGACAACAAGTACAACCCCAAGAAGGGGGACTACTTCGAGGACACGAACAAGAACGGGAAACTGGACGCGGTGTGGATCGCCGGGTTCGGGAACAACCGGCCCGCGCAGGGGGTCCACGACCCGCTGTGGGCGCGCGCCATCGCGTTCGAGAACAACGGGGTGCGCGTGGTGCTGGTGACGGTGGACAGCATCGGCCTCTTCGCCGAGAAGATCATAGACATGCGGAACCGGCTGGACCCGTCGCTGAAGATTGACCACCTCGTGGTGTCGTCCACCCACGACCACGAGGCGCCCGACACGATGGGCATCTGGAGCGTGGGGCTGGAGCGGCCCTTCTGGCGCTTCGACTACGGGTACATGGAGCTGGTGAAGCGGTCGGTGGTGGAGGCGGCGGAGGAGGCGGTACGAAACCTGCGCCCGGCGAAGGGGCACATGGCCGAGGTGACCGCGGGGCCGGAGGGCTACGTGGACGACAGCCGCATCCCCCATGTCTACGACAACGTGGTCCGCATCGCCCGCTTCGAGGACCCCGCCACGGCGGAGACCATCGCCACCATGCTCTGCTGGGGGAACCATCCGGAGACCGTGGGCAGCAGTAACCCGCTGCTCACCAGCGACTTCCCCCACTTCCTGCGCGAGGGCGTCGAGAAGGGCGTGCCGGACCCCAACGGAATACCCGGCGTCGGCGGCATGTGCCTGTACTTCCAGGGCCAGGTGGGCGGGCTGATGACCCAGCTCCACACGACGGTGCCGCAGCGCAACACGGGGGCGATGCTGCGGGAGGACACTTTTGAGAAGGCGCAGGCCCTCGGCGAGAATGTCGCCCTGCTGGCACTGGGCGCCCTGCGCGACGGTGCGCGCCCCATGACGGACAGTTCCGTGGCCGTGGCGGCGAAGACCTTCCACGCCCCCGTGGGAAACCCCGTGTTCAACTTCGCGGTGTTCGTGGGGCTGGTGCATCCGGGATGGTTCGGCGGAAAGGCGCGCACCGAGGTGAACGCCCTGCGGGTGGGCAACCTGGAAATCCTGACCGTCCCCGGCGAAATCTACCCGGAAATCTGCGAGGGCGGCGTCGAGGCCCCGGCGGGCCGCGACTTCAACATCGCGCCGGTGGAGGTGCCGCCGCTGCGGTCCCAGCTCAAGGGCGACCTCACCATGATCTTCGGGCTGGCCAACGACGAGCTGGGCTACATCCTGCCCAAGAGCCAGTGGGACGTGGAGCCCCCCTTCGCCTACGGCCTCAAGGAGGACCAGTACGGCGAGGAGAACTCCTTCGGCCCCGAGGCCGGGCCGGCGATCCACAAGGCGTCGCTGGAGGTGATCCAGTCGCTCCACGGCGCACTGGGCCGGTAAACACTTCATGGCTCAGACCGGCAACGCGCGCCTTACGGCGCTGGACCAGGCCCGCGGCTACGCCATCGCGGGCATGATCACCGTGAACACGCTGGGGCATTTCGACCGCATGCCGTGGATGGTGAAGCACCACCACGAGGGCATGTCCTACGCCGACACCATCGCGCCCCTGTTTATCTTCCTCGTGGGCATGGGCTTCCGCATGTCCTTTCAGCGGCGCGCCGCCGAAAAGGGCCTGTGCGGCGCGCGCCGCGACGCGCTGCGCCGCTACGGCATCCTCATGGGGCTCGGCCTGCTCTACGGCGGGTTCAGCCTGCTGGTGGGCGTGTGGGACGCTCTCATGGACATCGGCGCGGCGGGGGTCCTCTCGCTGGCCTTCATCAACGCCGGCCCGCTGGTCCGGGTGGCCGGGGCAGTTGGCGGACTCGCGCTCTACCAGGCGCTGTGCTCGTTCACGGGATACGGGGCATGGGTGATCGGCCACAGCATCAACGGCGGGCCCCTGGGCCCGCTGGCGTGGATGTTTATCCTGCTGCTCGGCACGCTCGTGGCCGACTGGCTGCGCGATCCGAAGCGCCTCGCCCGCAATTGCCTGCTCTGGGGCGCGGCGCTGTGCGCGGCGGGCTGGGCGCTCCGCGCCGAATGGCCCGGCGTCAAGGCGTTCTGGGCCTTTTCCCAGTACGGCATGGGCGCGCCCTACCCCGTCTATTCCACCGGGCTGTGCTTCCTGACCGTCCTGGTCTTTCACTTGGTCTGCGACCGCGCGGGCCTTTCCTTCCCGCCCCTCACCGTCATGGGCCGCAACCCCCTCGTGCTCTACCTGCTCCAGGCCGTGCTCGCGCAGGTGGTCGTGGAACAGTTCATCCCCCCGGATGTCTCGGTGCCCGCCGCCCTGGCGAGCCTCGCAGGCGTCCTCGGCGCCTGCTACGCCCTCGCCCACATCCTCCACCGCCGGGGCAAGATCATCAAGATTTGACCGGTGGACGCTCCTCGTTATCATTGAAATCTCAACTCGGAGAGTTGAGATTTCAATGATCTTTTGGGCACCTCCTGGGAACCGTTCCTGCAAGAAGCGCATCCTCTGCCATTATGGGCTCCGACGTTCCCGGCCCCGAGAAAGGCCGCCGACCTCCCTCCATCTCAGACTTGAGATTTCAGATTGGGCTCAGCGGCGGGATGACGGCCCAAGGCAGAGAACCGAAATGGAGAACGGTGCCGCAAGGGTCTGTGCGTGACGGGTGCGCAACATTGCCGGACATTTCCCGAGGCCGGGGCGGTCAGTCCGCGCGGCCGCGGAGACTGTCGAGCACGTTTCGGACGAGGGCCTCGTCGGAGAGGCCGAAGGTGGCCTCCTCGGGAAAGGGGACTTTTTCCCGGAACCGGGCGGCAAACGCCGCGAAGACCCTGACGCGCGCGTCGGGGTCGAGGGTGTTGCGGCGCAGGAGGGCGGCCAGCGCGGCCCCCGCCTCCTGGGGCGTGACCAACTGGCGCAGGCGCGCCTCCAGATGGGGCCAGGCGCGCAGGGAGTTGTATTTCCCGGAAACGGTGGCGGGCAGTTCGATATCCCCCGCCCGGTCGCCCCTGACCACGACGGTGTTCGCGGCGAGGTCGCCGAGACGCTGCGCCCGGGAACTGAGAACGCAGGCCAGCCCCCCCGCCAGGTAGAGGCCTGGAAGAATGTCCACGGCGCGCAGGAGATTGCGCAGGGCGATCTGGCTGAACTGGAGGCGCAGCCCGCCGGCGTCCATCACCCGCAGGCCGAGGAGGCGCTTTCCCACGGTCTGCCCGCGCCAGAACCACTCCGCCGCCAGGCCGTACCCCATGTTGAGCGCGAAAAACAGCAAAATCGCCACGGCGGTGCCCATGTCCGCCCCAATCACGCCCATCAGCGGCAGGAACCCGGAAAGCGCCGACTGCGCCGCCAGCACGATCCCGCAGTCCACGAGCCAGGCGAGGAACCGGGTCAGCGGTCCGGCCAGGGGCAGGGCGAAGACCACCCCCTCGGGGGTGCGGACAATCAGGCGGTTTTCGCGGAGCCGTGCGCTCATGCGCGCCCCTCCCCCGCCCTTCCGGCGGCGGCCAGGAAGACCGTGAGCAGCAGGAGCTCGCCCGCGCCGAAAGTGATCTTGAGCCAGTAGGGCACCACCGGCTCGTGGTACTGGGAGAAGAACGACTCCACAATGCCGGCCCACACGAGCATCACGGCCACGCCGCCGACCAGGGTCACGATGTCGGGCGCCGCGGCGCGCAGGCGCGCGCGGACGGGGTCCGGCGAGCCGCCGCCGAGCAGCGCCCCCCCGAGCACCAGCCCGGCCTGCCCGGCCAGCAGGATCGCCGGAATCTCCACCGACCCGTGGGGCAGCAGCCACCCGGCGAGGAAGGCTGTCTGTCCCGCGAGAATGTAGTCCGCGGCGACGGCGCCCAGCATGACACCGTTGTAGAAAAGCAGAACGACGCTCCCCAGGCCGAAGAGGAGGCCGAAGGCCATGGCCGTGACGGAGACGCGGATGTTGTGGGTCATCAGGTAGGCGGCAAAGGAGCCGTGGCCGCCGTCCAGCCGGTGCTCCTCCGCGGTTTCCTCCTCCTGCACCCGCTGCGCGGGGTCCTGCATGAGGTGGGAAAACGGCATGAGCACCCGCTTCGACTCCTGGTCGGCGTAGAGCGCGAGGCCCCCGAAGAGCACCCCCGCGAGCGTCACCCCGAGGGAGACCCAGAAGGCCGCCGCGCGCCGCCGGAACGTGCGGGGAAACTCGGCGAAGAACCAGACCAGCGGACGGAACCGCCGGCCGGCCGCGCGCGCCGAGTGCGCCTCCGCGTAGGCGCGGGCGACGAGGGGCTCCAGGCGGCGGCGCGCCGGATGGTCGGGGGGGAACCCGGCAAGCCGGGCAAGCCCGGTGGAGGCGCGCTGGTAGAGGTAATGGAAGCGCCTGGCCTCCTCCAGCGGGAGCGGCGCGGCGGGGTCGCGGTCAATGCGGTCCAGCATGGCGGAAAGCTCGTCCCAATGGGGCGACTCGGCGGCGAGAAAGCGCTGGATGTCCACAATCATAGGAGCTGCCTCTGGCGCGCGCCCAGGTATTGGGCGGCCATTTGCGGGCACATGCGGGCGTCGTCCAGCATCTGGAGGCCCACGCCCCTGCGCCGCAGGGCGAACTCCAGCTCCCTGAGCTGGCGCCACCGGTAATGGCCCGCGAGCCGCCCGTGGAGGTCCTCCCCCTCACGCGCCTGCTCCGAGAAGAGCCGGCCCACCCCGGGCGGGACCGGCGTGTTCACCAGGACCAGGTGCTTGCGGAAGACCGGCTCCATGTTGCGCACGAACTCCTCGGAAAGGACCGGGTCGTCAAGACTGGTCAGGAGGATGACCAGGGCGCGGCGGCGCAGGCGCAGGCGGAGGAAGGCGCACAGCTCGCCGAAGTCCGGGTTGACCGGCGCGGGTGCCAGGGCGAACACGGCGTCGCGCACGACGGCGTGGTGGCCCGGGCCGCCGCCCGCCCGGACAAATGCCCGCACGCGGTCGTCGAAGGCGGCCACGCCGAAAAGGTCCCCCTGGCGCCCCGCCACCATTCCCAGCAGCAGGGCCGCGGTGATGAAGCGGTCCAGCAGGGGCGGCCCCCCGCCGTCCCCCGTCTCCGAGGCGGGCCGCGCGCTGAGGCGCGACGTGTCCATCACCACGTAGACCTCCTGGGACCGCTCGATCTGGTAGCTCTTGGTTACAGGCCGCGCGCGGCGCGCGGTGGCCTTCCAGTGGATGTCCTCGTAACTGTCCCCGGGGAGGTACTCGCGCAGCTTCTCCACCTCGCGGCCCTTGCCGACCATGCGCCGCACATGAACGCCCGCCAGCCCCCGGTTCAGGAAGACCGCCGCCATGCCCCGGCGCTCCGCGGAGAGGTCGGGATACACGCGCACCGGCTGGTCCAGCGGGAGGCTCCGGCGCACATCCCAAAACCCGAGGCGCGAGGGGGTCTCCGCGCGCGCGAAGGCGATGCTGTGGCGCCCCCGCCGGTCGGCCATGCAGGGCCAGAGCAGGCGCCCGGGCGCGTCCCCGGGGAGCGCCACCTCCATCACGCGCCGCTCCGGCGCGAACCCGGCGGGCCAGGCGAGGGCCAGCCGCAGCCGGCGCAGGCCGCAGGAGGAGCCATCCACGAGCAGCTCCACCTCGCCGGGGCGCCCGCAGGTCAGGCGGACATCGCCCGGAAACCGGAGGCGCAGACCGGCCAGCCGCCCGCGCGAGACCCAGGCGTCCAGCAGGACAACGGCGGCGGACAGCGCGCCGGCCGCCGCCGCGGGCAGGGCCCACCGCGGTTCGGCGGCCGCGGCGAGCACGCAGGACGCGCCCACCACACCGGTCCAGAGAACCAGTCTTTCCCGGGGAACCATCATCGGGGAACGGGCACCTCCCTCAGGATGCGGGCGACCACATCGGGCACGGACAGCCCCTCAATCTCATATTCCGGACGCAGCACGAGGCGGTGCGTCAGGACGGGGGCCGTGAGGGCCTTCACGTCGTCCGGGGTGACAAAATCGCGCCCCTCCAGCAGGGCGTTCACGCGGCAGGACAGGAGAAGCGCCTGGGTCGCGCGGGGTCCCGCCCCCACGAGGACCGCCTGCTCCGCCCGCGTCCTGCGCACAATGTCCACGATGTAGGCGGCGATCTCGTCGCGCACGCCGACCCCGCCGAGATGGGCGCAGTGGGCCGCCAGCTCGTCCTGGGTGACCACCTGCGCCACCCCGCCCCGCTCCAGCACGGCCTCGGGGGACTCCCCGGCGAGCATGCGCCGGGCCAGCTCCAGCTCCTCGCCGCGCTCCGGGCAGTCCATGGACACCTTGAGCATGAACCGGTCCTTCTGCGCCTCGGGGAGCGGATAGGTCCCCTCGTACTCAATGGGGTTCTGCGTGGCGAAGACGGTGAAGTGCGGCGGAAGCCGGAAGGTTTCCCGGTCAATGGTGACGGCGCGCTCCTGCATGGCCTGGAGGAGGGCGGACTGCGTCTTCGCGGGCGCGCGGTTGATCTCGTCGGCCAGGAGGAACGACGAGAAGACGGGCCCCTTCACCAGGGAGAACTCGTTCCGCTGGAGGTTGAAGACATTGGTCCCGATGATGTCCGCGGGCATGAGGTCGGGCGTGAACTGGATACGGGCGAAGGAGCAGCCCATCGCGCGGGCCAGGGTCCGCACGAGCAGCGTCTTGGCCACGCCGGGAACGCCCTCAATAAGCACGTGCTGCCCCGTGAGAATCGCGATGAGGGCCGCGCGCACCGGGGCGTCCTGCCCGATGACCACCTTCGCGGTCTCCTCCCGCACGCGCGCGAGCGCGCCCGTCAGCAGGTTCAGGTTGTCGTTCACCGTTCTCTCCTTTCCTTGAGGATTGCACAGATGCGGTTGTAGGCGGAAACCCGGTCCGGACCGGCGGCCGCCGCGACAGTTTCGGCCTCCAGACGCCGCCCCGCCCCAGGGGAGGCGGACGGCGCGGGCGGCTCCGTGGCCGCCCACTCCCGGACGCACAGCCCCAGCAGGGACGCCGGGGGGACGGCCCGATGAAGCAGTCCCGTGAGGGCCTCGCCGCTGCCGCGCCCGGCGGCCTCCCGCACGGAGGCGTCCCGCGGCGGGCCGGGGTCCAGACTGGTCAGACTCCGCCACGCGAACAGCGCGAAGACGGCCGCAAACACGGCAAGCAGCGGTCCCAGGCCGTATTGGAGGGCCAGGGACATGACACCCTCGCTCTCGAACACCCCGAGGTGGGACTCCTCGAAGATCACCCGGCGCGCCCCGCCGAGAAACCACGAAAGCAGGCGCGTCTGGCGGTCCCCGGCCAGGGCCTCGTTGCTGAAAAGGTAGCTGTCCGAACAGAGGACCACGCTGCCCGCCCCCAGGCCGCGCTCGGCGACCACAGGCGCGCCGCCGGCCGTGCAGACGGTCCGCCAATGCTCGTCCCCGGTCTCGATGCGGGCGTCTCCCCTCCAGGGCAGCGCCTCCGGAAGGGCGTCCTTCACCGCGTCCACGGCGCGCGCCTCCTTCACTCCCTTGGACTCCCCCTCTATGAAGGCGGCCCCCCACAGCGACTCGCAGGAGTCGCAGCACGCGGCGCACGCGCCCTTCTTCGGATCACAGGCCTGGTTCTTCTTCTCCGGCTTCTCCTCCGCCTTCTCCTCCGCCTTCTCCTCCGCCTTCTTCTCCGCCTTCTCCCCGTCCTTTTCGCTGTCTCCGTCCCCCTTCTTCGCGGCGTCGTCCCCGGAATCCTTGTCGTCCCCGGAGAGCAAGTCCAGACTTTCCGGAACGGCGATGACCACCCTGCCGCCGGAGGCCGCAAAGCGGGTCAGGAAACGCACGTCCGCGTCGGAAATGAGCCAG
Organism: Candidatus Hydrogenedentota bacterium; assembly: GCA_012730045.1. Lineage (NCBI taxonomy): Bacteria > Pseudomonadati > Candidatus Hydrogenedentota > Candidatus Hydrogenedentota bacterium. Next base: position 22,644 of record JAAYBR010000028.1, read on the forward strand.
GGCTCGACCCCGACGATGAGCAGGGTGGTGTCGTCCCCCTCCGGCAACCGGTCCAGAGGGCGGACATTCCGGGAGACGGACCCCTGCGGGAGACCCTCCAGTGCCTCATAGAGGGCGCGGGTCCCCTTGGGGCCGCGCAGGTAGGAGGAGTAGTCGGCGCCCGCCGCCCCGGCGTCGAAATACCGGTGGAAATAGCGGTGCACCGCCGCGCCGAAGACGGCGAGGGCCAGAAGGGCAAGCACCACGGCCACTCTGTTAGCTCCGTGCAAGACGGCGGGTCTCCTCCATGAGGTTCAGCATCCGGTCCACCTGCGTCCGGTCCGCCGGAGACGTCCCATACCATGCGGGCTCAAACAGCCCCACCCCGTCGGTGAACAGGCGCAGGTATTCGGGCCGCGCGTGGGCGCGGCGGCGAAGCTCCTCCGCGTATTCGCGGTTGGACTTGTGGCGGGCGACCGCCACCTGGTTGTCCCGCGCCAGCGTGCCCAGCAGCCCCAGAAACGCGGCCCGGAGCGCCGTGCGGAACTCGCCGCGCGCCGCGTGCTCCAGCGCCAGCTCCCGCCACCGGTCCTCGGGCAGGTCGGCGGCGGTCACCGCCTCGTCCCCGGGGTTGGGTTCGGCGGTCAGGACGGCGGCCTCCAGCAGTTCGACCCTCTCCCGCCGGCGGCGGGCGTAAAGGACCGCCACCAGCAGAAGCAGCAGTGTCAAAGCCGCGAGCAGCAGCGCGTAGGACAGGCGCACTCCGGCCCCGGCGCCGCCCCCTTCGGGCGCATCGGGGATTACTTTATCCCACAGGTCTTGGAACCAGGAGACAATCCTGTCCACCCAGTCCACAAACTTCTCCCAGGCGCGCTGGACCGCCCTGCCCATCTCCCGGAGGAACGACAGGGCGGGCAGATCGTCCCGCAGATGGAACTCGCGGGAGACGCGCCAGGCGTATTCAGGACGGGCCAGCACCTCGTCCAGCGCCGTGTCCAGGGCCGCAGTGTCCGGCGGCGCGGGCGGCGGGTCCGTCCCGGCAAAGGCCGGGCCACCCAGGGCCAGGGCCGCAGCCGCGAGCAGCAGCGAGACTGCGGTGCGGCTCCGGCGGAGAAGCAGGAGCAGGTCCTCCCCCGTGGCCTCCGTCTCGCAGTGGTGGCAGCGCACCACATGCACCGCCTTGACCAGGGGGTCGAGACACAGCCAGGACAGCACGGCGACCAGGGCGATGAAGGCGCCGTCCTCCATGAGGCCGGAATCCCACACGGACACGGACCGGATGCCCAGGAAAATGCGCGCCAACTGGGGAAGCATGAGCAGGGAAAGCGCGACATTGGCCGCAACCACCAGAAAGAACGGGCTCAACAGCAGCGCGGCGGCAGCGAGAAGCCCCCCCCAGGCGTAGGCCAGGAAACCCACGGGGGTGTACCCCTCCACCAGGGGAAGCAGGAGCAGCCAGAAGAGCGCCGCAAACAGCCCCAGCGCGGGGGAGAAGGCCCAGATCAGCAGGTGGTTCCCTTTCGGGTTGTGCTTGGCGGCCCGGACGGCCCGTCCGCACAGCGCGCCCAGGGAGGGGTTCGCGCCGTCATCCAGCACCGTCAGATTCTGGAAGAAGGCGTGCACCCAGGCAAATGGCAGGGTGGCCAGCAGGGCCAGCGGGAGCGCCGCCAGGCTCCACGGCTGGAGGGCCGCCTGCCGGACACAGACCCGCAGCCATTCCCCGGGGGTGACGGGTTCAGCGGAAATGTCCAGCAGCGTCTCCCGAAGGCGGCGTGCGTAAAAGGTCTGCCAGGTCTTCATCCACACAAACAAGGCGGCGAGGCCAAAGGACATCCCCAGGAGTCTGGACCCGTCCAGCACGGGGGCGAGGGCGCAGTCGGCGTAGAAGAACAGCACCGCCGCGGCGAAGGGCAGGCTTCCCGTCAGATGGAGGGCGAGGGCGGGAAAGCCCGCCGCCCGGACAACATCAAAGGCCTCCTCGGCCGTCGCGAGAAAAGGGTATGACGGCCTGTCCGTCATTCCGCCTCCCCCCCGGTGTCCGCTGCATCCTCATGAAAGGTGTGGGGAAGGGCGTGCAGGCCGTAGCCCACCCCGAAAAAGACCAGCCACAGCATCAGCAGCCCGGCCAGCGCGGCCAGAAGGGGGAAGAGCCCGCCCGCGCGGCGGTTCCCGGCCGCCCCGCGCCGTTCGAGCCGCGCGATGCAGGCGGCGCACAGCAGCCGCCCGCCATGCTCCACCACGCATTCCCGGCAGAAGAACTGGCGGCATTCCGGGCACCGGGCCGCCGCCTCGCGGCCCGCGTGGTTGCTGCAGCGTTTCTCACTGAGCGGTGTCGTCATCATCCGCCCCCGCCGGTCCGGTTCCCGCAACAGACAGCGGTGCTTCGCCCCGTTTCTCCGCGTCCCGCTTCCGGACCCACGCCGCCTGGTCCTGGACCAGCATCAGGCCGACCGCCCCCAGCAGCACCGCGACAAACCCCGAGGCCACGACGAGAACCTGAAACACGGGGCTGGCGTAGCGCGTTTCCTGGGCGGCTGCGGCCGGGTCAAAGTAGGGCAGTATCGCCATGAACTGCATGACGAAAACCAGAAACCCGCCCAGATACACCACCAGCGCGATCAGCGCCTGCTTGAGCCAGGGGACCGTCAGGCCGCGCGAATGGCGGGAGAGGGCAACGATCGTCAGCCCCACGATGAGCGCGATGAGCCCGGTGTCCGCCGCGTTCTTCCAGGAGTTGGAGACAAAGGCGTCGGCAATGCAGCTTGCCCCCAGCAGCATCAGGAACCCGAAGGCGGCGGCGTGCCACCGGACCGAGCGCAGGGGTTCCCGGGGCGTGTCCCGTCCTGCGGAATCCTGCATGTCCGCCCGGTGCCTTCCGGGCTCCAAAACCGCTGTCTCCCCGGCGGCCTCCAGCTCTCCGGGCTGCAGGGGGCCGCCCTGGGCCGCCACGATGTGCGGCGCCAGCTCGTGGAGCGCGGCCAGGGCCCTGCGGTGCCGCCCGAGGGCCTTCAGCTCCTCCTCCTGCACGGCGGTGTGGAGCACGCAGACGCTCGTGGGACCGAGGATAAGGCTGCGCGAAAACGCGAACCCGGCGACCGCCATGGCGGGCCAGGCAAACACGGAAACGACGACCGGAACGGGCACCGGGGAGAAAACATAGACGGCAACGAGCACCGCGAACACCACCAGAGACACCACCAACACGACGGTCCCGCCCCGGGTCTTTCCCAGGCTCATGCTCTCGATGTCGCTGAGGTAGAAGCGCCGGACACGCTCGCTGTACCCGTTGTTCGTCACATGCAGCAGATGGTCTCCGGCCAGCCAAAGAGAGTGCCGGCCACCCACGGGGGGGGACCAGCACTTCGCCAGGCGCCGCATTTCCCGGGGGTCTTTCATGTCGGAAGCCCCCCCTCAACAACGTACAAGTACCACAGGAGCCCGATCAGGAAGAGAATCCCCACCAGCTGAAGCATCGCCAGCAGCAGCGCCACCACAAACCGCCACCGCCCGCGGGGCACGGCGCTCAGGGGTTTGGACCAGTATTTGAACACGATATACAGGACCACTGGCGCGGTGAACGGCGAGAAGTACGGGATCAGGGTCGAGATGAGGGCCATCGTCAAGGCCACCTCATCGTACAGCATCTGGCCGGACCGTTCCCGCACCTTTGCCAGCCCGGCCTCCCCCTTCGCGTGGCAGGCGGGGCAGTAATGCCCCCCGCCGGGGGCCTCAATGTCGCACAGGGCGCACAGGAAGCATCCGCAGGCGTCGCAGACGGCCTCGGCGCGTTTCTCGGAGTGGTGGAAGCAGGTGCTTTCGTCCGTGAGCACCACGGCGCCCGCATCGGGGCGCGCGGGCGCGGGCCGCGCCAGCGCCGGAAACAGCCAGAGGTCCTGCCGGGCCCCGCACCCGGGGCAGAAGACCAGCATCCGGGCGTCCTTCAGCGACGCCTCAAACGAGAGCCGGCAGTTCGCGCAGCGCGCCGCGTAGACCCGCATGTCTCCCCTCCCCTATTTCCGCACCACGCGCGTGTCGCAAATGCGGTCGTGCAACGTCCGCTTCTCGTCATCAAAGGCCGCCATGATGAAACCGGCATAGAGGATGACGCTGCTGAGCAGCAACCCGAAATAACGGCCCAGGGCGCGCAGGTAGGAGACCCTTCCCCCGTCGGGGCGCACCACGCGCAGGCCCAGCGCCATCTTGCCCGGCGTGGCGCCAAAGCGCCCCGTGAACCCCGTGAAATAGGCGATGGCTATGGAAGAATTCAGGAGCACGGACAACAGGATGGTCCAGCCGGACATCCCGCTGAGATCCGTCTGGGACATGCCTTCCATGAAGGGGAGAAGCATGACCAGCACGCTTGTGACGTAGAGAATGAGCGTGTCCAGGAGGTAGGCGACAACGCGTATCCAGAACCCGGCATAGCGCAGGGAGTACCGCGCGCCGTAGGTCGCCGGAAGGTCTGCCCCCTCGCGCACGCGCTGCAGGAACACGGGCTTGCACGCGGCGCAGATGCGGATGCCCTGGTAGTCCATCAGGTCCCCGTCGGGGAACTGCCCCCCGCACTCAACGCAGGTCCCCGTTGTCCCCGCCGTTTCCGGCGCCGCATTCAGCTGGGCGAAGGGCTTCCACTCGGTCATGCCCTGCCGCCACACCAGGGTGTTGGGAAGGATATCCCCCGCGTCCACCCGCTGCTGAAACTCCTCCCCGGTGTACGGACCGGTGCGCTCCCCGTTGATCACCGCGTAATACTGCACAGCCTGGTTCCTCCGCAGATCCGTTTTGACCTGCGGCAAGAATACACTAACGCCGCCGGACGGTCAACTTGGACCACCGGCGGCGTTGATATGGAGCCTACAGGGTGAACTCGACGGTGAGGATCTTCTTGGGGCCGAAGGCGAGCCTGAGCGTGCTGCCCCCGGGGGCGAGGGTCTCGCGGCGCTCCTCGTTCAGGTTGGTGAGCCACGCGCCGGTGAGGGGGCGGTGGGTCCGCACCACGCCGTCCACGGGCTTCGCCGTCGGGTTGAACACGCGGAGGATGTAGCTGCCGGGCCGGTCCTCGGCCTGCTTGAAGGCCGTGACCTGGAGGTTTTCGCCCTCCAGCGTGAGGAAGCTGAGGGCCTTGGGCAGGGTGCCCGTGTGCGGCCCGGCCTGCGCGGGCTCCAGCGGCAGGTTCATGTCCTCGGCCTGGGCGTAGACGCCGTTGGTCCAGTCGCCGCTGTGGGGGTACAGGGCGTAGGTCCACTCGAACTTGCCGATGCACTGGGCCAGCTCCATGTCCGGGAAGGTCTCCCAGCGGCCGAACACGGGGGAGTTGCGGAAGGTGAAGGCGCGCAGGAGCGTGACGGCCAGCGGCTTGTCCGCCCGGTCCATGGCCTCGTACTCGCGGAGCCCGGAGTTGTTGAGGACGGCGAAGCCGTGGGTGCCGTCCGTCATGTCCACGAAGCGGTGCATGGGGTACTGCGGGTTCGGCTTGCCGAAGTAGGCGTTCCCCTCCTTGACATGGATGTCGCGGCCGATGACGTCGTAGGAGATTTCCGCGTCCGTGCGGTCGCAGCCCGCGAGGCGGGTGGGGAACACCACGCGGAGACGGTGGTGTTTGCAGGTGTTCTCGAAGGAGGTCTGGATGTCCAGGCGCGGCGAGTCGGCCCGCAGGGTGAAACGGCTGGTGACGACCATCTCACGCCGCTCCTTCGTGCGGCCCGTGTCGTTGATGTCGCCCTCGCGGAAGTCCACATAGGGCTCGTCCTCGACGCTGACGGGGATGCTCAGGTGGTAGTCCACGCGCATCCGAGCGAGCAGGGGCCCGTCCTCCTCCAGGGCGATGTCGCAGGGGCATCCGTGGGAGGTGATGACCTCGTTGCGCTCGGGCTCCATATGGATCCACGAGTGGCCGGTCTCGCCGGAGTCCTCGAGGTAGTGCAGGCCGGTGTAGGCGCGGCCCGTCTCCTTGTGGAGGAGATCGAGGGTGCCGTCGCTGTTGAACCGGACGCGCACGAAGGCGTTCTCCAGCACGTTGACCTCCGGCGCGAGGCTTCCGGGCGCGCGGTCGAACATCTCCTCGCGGGCGACGTGGTAGGTGGCGTAGCCGTAGGCGGGCACCTCGTCCAGCTCGACATGGCAGCGCACGCGCTCCGTGCGGACCTCGACCGAGATGTCCTGGAGGTTGCGCACGAGCACGCCCATGGGGAAGCGCTCCTGCCTCTGCATGCGCAGCTTCTTCCCCGTCGCGGGGTTCACGAGGCTGAAGGCCTCGTAGCCCATGTTCTGCGGCATGTCCACCAGGCAGGAGACGACGCCCTTGCGCGGGAACGGGCAGGGGTTGAAGACCGTCACCACGCTGTCGCGCGGGGACAGGTCGCCGTTGTCCACCTGCCGCTGGACGGCCTCCAGGGCGCGGCGGGACAGGCCGTCGCAGATGATGTTGATCTGGTCGAAGCGGAAGTGGGAGTCCTTCTCCATCTGGTCAATGCCGCCGCCGGTGATGGTGTCGTGCGGGTGGTTCTGGAGGAGGAAGCGCCAGCAGCGGTCGAGGGCGGTCTTGAGGTACTCGCCGCCGGCCATGGAGGCGACGGCGCTCCAGGGCTCGGCGCGCCGCTGGAGGTTGACCTCGGAGGCGTGGTTGGCCTGCTTCAGGCGGGGCCGCGCGCTGATGACGTCGCCGAAGAGATGGGTCCACTTGCCCGTGGCGCCGGGGTCGCGGAACTCGCCGCGCAGGACGATGGGGTCCTTCACCTCGGCGCGGATGCCGTTCATGTACTCCTCCAGGCTGGAGAAGCGGATGTCATGCTCCGGCAGCAGCTCCTGGCAGAGCTTCATGATCCGCGTCTCCTCGGGGTCCGGGTTCGACGAGTCGAAGCCCTGCATGGCCACGATGTGGCGCGAGGAGAAGTGCTCCGACTCGTCCCGCACCAGCTTCAGGAGCTGCTCGCGGATGGGCGCGTCGTTCCACTGCTTCTTCTTGTCGTCGAGGATGTAGTAGTGCTCCCGCGGGCGCGCGTCGGACGCCAGCCGGAACGGCGCCGCGCCCCGGTCCCAGTCGTAGCGCGTGAAAACCTCGTCCGACCCGTAGCGCAGGACCCGGTAGACGTAGATGTAATAGCTGAACCGGCTCATCGTGCCGAACCGCGACCCGAAGAGCCGCGAGCCGTCCGGCCCCTCCAGGATGTACTCGCACTTCGGCGTGTTGATCCCCCGGTAGAAGATGATCGTGTCAATGTCGAAGCCGTTGTAAATCTGGGGAATCTGCGAGGTCTGGCCATAGCTGAACGGGGTGTACCCGATCTTGGAGACCTTGCCGAGACTGTCGGCGCTGCGGTGGCCCACCACCAGGTTGCGCACCAGCGACTCGCCGTTGCAGATGTACTCCTCCGGCAGGGAATACCACGGGCCGACGATGAGGCGGCCGGACTTCACATGCTTCTCGATGTCGGCGCGCCGCTCCGGGCGCAGCTCCAGGTAGTCCTCCACGCACAGGGTCTGCGAGTCCATGGTGAACGAGTGAAACTCTGGGTCCGTGTCCAGCAGGTCCAGCAGCTCGTCCATGAACTTCAGCAGAAGCAGGCGCGTCTCCTCGAAGGGGTAGCCCCATTCCCGGTCCCAGTGGGAGTTGGACACGACATGGATGATCTTGCGCTCGTCGGACATGATGGAGTCTCCTGAAATAAGGCCAGCGGCCCGCTGCATGCTGGAAACAGCCCCGGGGAACCCGGGGAAACGCCCCGAAATGTACACCGGAACGGGGGGGAAACACAAAAAACGCAGGGTGAAACACGGACGAAAAGACGAGGCAGGCGGGACGCCTGCGGTACGCAAGCCCGTACCGCCGCCGTCCCGGCGGCCTTGTCTTCAGTCTTCCGCGTAAACACCGTGTCCCCTGAGAAGCACCGGGCCCATCACCGCGCTGATGAACGCCGCCGCGCGCGGCGGGCGCCTGCGGCGGCGAGGACTGTGGCGAGGATGGCTAGGCCCATGCCCTCGGCGACGGGCAGCTTGGGCGTGACGTCGAGGGTGAACACGGGGGATTTCAGCCCGGTGGTGCCCGCGTCGGAGACGAGGCAGTAGAACTGCGCGCCGTCGTCGCCCCACTGGGGGGTGACGGTGAGGACGGGCGCGTCGGTGCCGACGAGGGTGTCGGCCTTGCCTGCGGTGACGCGGTGCCACTCGTAGGCCGTGTCGCCGGAGCCGCCGGAGGCGGTGACGGAGAAGCTGGCGGGCTCGCCCATGACGGCGGACCGCTCCAGCGGCCCGTCGGCGCGCACGGTCAGCACCTCGGGAATGCTGTACACGCCCTCGGCGCAGTTCACATAGACGCGTCCGCCGCGCAGGCGGAGGGTCTCCAGGCGCGCGGCGTGGCGGCCGAGGGCGGCCGGGGCCAGGCTGGCCCCGTCGGCGTCGGCGCGGAAGACCAGCAGCTCGCCGGGTTCTCCCCAAATATTGGCGGTGACATAGACACTGCCCGCCGCATCCACCGCCAGGCCCGCCGCCCCGGTGAAGGGCGCGGGGATTTCGCCCCAAACATGCCCGGCAGGCAGCAGGGGCGCGCCCGCCGGGTCCGCCAGCGCGGCGGCGACCTCTGCGGCGGACCAGCGGAACACCAACGGCTGGCCGGAGTAAACGTAGCCCGGCGCGTAGAACAGGTTTCCGTCCGCGTCAAACGCGAGGGGGCCGGAGGAGTCGCCGGGCTGGCCAATACTCACGAGATTGTCCAGCGCCCCGGTCCCGGACAGGGGCATGTAAAAAATCTCGCTGGGGCCGTAGCCCGTGGCGCCGGAGGCGAAGAACTGCGCGCCGTCGCGGGTGTCCGCACCCCAGAGGCTGGGCGTGCCCTCGACGGTGGTGTAGGCCAGGAGCGGCGCGCCGCCGGACAGGGGCAGGACGTAGTAGTTGAAGTCCCAGCGCGCGTAGTCGCCGCCGTCGTTGAAGTAGAGCCAGGGACCGACGACCGTCACCCGCGATCCGGGGAAGGCGGCGTCGCTGTCGTAGAGAACCGTGCGGCCCGCACCGACGCCCCGGTAAACCGTCAGGCCCAGCGCCCAGTCCGGGTCGCCGGTCAGCGTGTAGAGGTCGCCCGCGGCGTCGAAATCAAAGCTGACCACGGACTCCCCGGCCGGGGCCGTGTCATAAGGCATGAAGGTGTACCCCGTGAGGGAGGTGATGGGCTGCGCCGCCCCGGCGACGGCGAACAGCGCGGTGGCAAGAAAGAAGACGCAACGGACAGGGAACAGGGAACGGTGAAAAGACATGACGGAAACCCTCGTTTCGTTGCGGGGGTTCCGCAGGACCGGCGGGCTTCCCGGCGGGACGCCTCCGGCACGGACGTGGAACGGGCGTTCCACGGGGTCCGTAACCTCCCGCGAGGAGGGCCGCCGGGGTCGCGCGGGACACCCGGGCCCTGTCGGCAGGTCTTCGGACTCACAGGCGGGCCGCTACGGGCGGCGTCCTACTGGATGCTGCTTCCCAGGCCACAGGGCCCAGTGCGTCTGGAGCGCGGGGGCGCTCCCGGCATCGTTCGTTCCTGATTACCGCTGCGGGGCAGTTCCGGATTCACACCGGATTCCCTCTTGGCGCGCGCCCTCGCGGACACGCGAACCGACGCGGGCAGGATACCGGAGGGGCGTTCCGCGAGTCAAGAAGAGGGCGCAGCAAGCGGCGCCCCTACATGCCCGTGCCCTGGGCGCTCGCGGGAACGAGATGGCTTCGCTTCGCTCGCCATGACGGGTTGAAGCGCGTCGTGGCGAGCGAAGGGGCGCGTCATGGGCATCGAATAAGCTCGTCATGGCGAGCGAAGCGAAGCCATCTCTTGCCCGCATTGACTCCGGTCCGAAGACGGGGTAGCCCATGACGCAGGATCACGCGGGCGCGGTGCCCTTGCCCAGGACTTCCTTGAACGCCTCGACGGCCTTTTCGGTGGCGGCGTCGTCCACGTCGCGGTGGAAAACGGCGCGGACGCGCCGCGCGCCGCGGGGCAGCACGCGGATCTCCCGCTCGCGGAGTTCGCGGACGACGCGGGCGGCGTCGTCCACCTCGATGTAGAGGATGTTGGTGGGCGAGGGCAGCGTGAAGCGGACGCCCTCCCCCTCCAGGGCGGTGCGGAGGCGGCGTGCGCGGCGGTGGTCGTCGGCGAGGCCGTCCACATGGTGTTCAAGGGCGTAGAGCCCCGCGGCGGCGAGGATGCCGGCCTGGCGCATGCCGCCGCCGAGCATCTTGCGGAAGCGCAGGGCGCGGTGGATCGTTTCACGGTCGCCAAGGAGCAGCGACCCGGCGGGCGCGCCGAGGCCCTTGGACAGGCAGAAGCACACCGTGTCGCAGGGCTGGACCAGGAACCGGGCCTCCATGTTGGCCGCCGCCGCCGCGTTGAACAGGCGCGCGCCGTCGCAGTGGAGCCGCAGGCCGCGCTCGCGGCAGAGGCGGCCGATGCCCTCGATCTCGCCGTGCTGGTAGTACGCGCCGCCGCCCCGGTTGGCGGTGTTCTCGATGGACACGAGGGTGGTGTGGGCGTAGTGCGGGTCGTCGGCCTGCACCACCAGGGCCGCCACCTGCTCCGCCGTCATCTTGCCGAAGGGGTCGGTGACGGTGCGGGTCATGAGGCCGCCGACCATGGCGAGGTTGCCGCTCTCGTAGTGGAAGGGGTGGGCGCCCTCGCTGAGGATGACGGCGTCGCCGGGCCGGGTCTGGGACAGGAAGGCGGTGAGGTTCGCCATGGTGCCCGTGGGCAGGAGGAGGGCCGCCTCCTTCTCCAGAAGTTCGGCGGCATGGTCCTGCAAACGGTTGACCGTGGGGTCCTCGCCGTAGACGTCGTCGCCGACTTCGGCGCCGGCCATCGCCTTTCGCATCCCCTCCGATGGGAGGGTGACGGTGTCGCTGCGCAGGTCAATCATCGGAAGCCTCCTCTTTCCCCGCCGGGTGCGGCGGTGCGGCGCGCCGGCGGCGGCGGTCCTTCTGCTTGCGCAGGCGCGCGGCCTTTTTAGCCTCGGGGCTGTCCGCGCCGAGGCTTTGGTTCTCCAGCAGCTCGCACAGGCGCCGCCGCGCGTAGAACCGGTTCAGCGCCTGGGACCGCGCCTCCTGCATCCGCACCTCCAGCCCCGTGGGCAGGTGGCGGAGCTGGACACACGACGCGGTGCGGTTGATCTTCTGGCCGCCGGGGCCGCCGCCCCGGATGAAACTCTCGCGCAGGTCCTCCTCGCGCAGGCCGCAGCGGGCCATGCGCTCGCGGAGCTCGGCCTCCTTCTCGGGACGCACGCCGAACGAGGGCATCACGCGGGCCTCCGGTCAGCGGAAGTCGCCAGTCAGGCGGAAGGCCGCCCAGTCCGGCGATTCCGGGTGCGCCGCGCGCAGGGCGTCCGCCGCCGCGCGCGCCGCCGAGGCGCGGTCGGCGCCCGCCTGCGCGGCGAGGAAGGCGGTGAGATACTCCCGCGCCACGGCCGGGGCGACGGGCCAGAGCGGGAGGATGACCGAGGACGCGCCCGCGTGGCGGAAGGCCTCGGCAAGGACCGAGAACACCTCGGCGCGCGGTGCGCTTCCCGCGGGCTCGGCGGTCCAGTCCAGCATCACGGCGGCGGCGGGCAGGTTGAGCCCGAGGACGCGCGCGGGCGGGGTCTCCCCCTGCACGCCATCCCCGCCCAGCAGCACCGGGCAGAGCATCGGATCGGGGGGCGTCAGATTCAGGTTGGCGGACAGGAAAAGCATGTCCTCCGGCGCGGCGCCCTCCAGCAGCCGGGTCAGGGTCGCCTCGGCGCCGAAAACATGGTCGCCCGCGGGCAGGCCGGCCGCGTCGCCCGGAGCGGCGGCGGGCAGGAAGGCCCGGAGGCGCGCCGCCTTGACGGCGGGTTTTTCCACCGCCTTCAGGAGCAGCCCGGCGCTCTCGGCGAAACTCAACACATGCGACTGCCCAATCGGCGTCCCGGCGGCCGTCATCAACGGCCAGGGGAGCGGGGACAGCACCTCGTCCGGACACAGGACCACCCGCTGCGCCTGCGCGAGACGCTCCGCGCAGGGGTCCAGCAGCGCGGCCGAAAGCCCCGCCAGGGGGGCGGCGGCATCGGCGGACGCGGCCCGCGCCGCGCGGGCCGCGTGGAGCCCCGACAGGGCGGCCGCCTCGTTCAAGTCCAGCGCGCGCGCCTCGACGAAATCGGCCCCCGCCATGACCACCACCGCGCCGTAGGCGTCCACAGCATAGTTCAGAAGAAGGGTCCCCGCGGGCAGGACCGCGCGCAGGGCGGCCAGCTCGCCGGGCTGGACGGCGGGGTAGTTCAGGTTCTCCGGAGATACAAACTCAACGGCCCGGTCCAGCCAGGCCAGCCTTTCGACATCGCGTGCCAAACGGCCAAGCAACCGGTCAATTTCTTCGGCATCTCCCGCCGCCTCGGCGTCTTTGAGGCGGGCCTCAATCCACGGCACCCGGAGGCGGACGGCCTCCCGTTCACTGGCGGCATCGGTGCGGGCGGAGTCGTCGGTGATGCTTCCCCCCAGCAGGGTGGTGACCCTCGCGGTCTTGAAGGATTCGGCCGCCGCGAAGGCGTCCTCATGTTTCCCCAGGGCGGCGAGTGCCCGGACGCGCGCGACAGCGGCGTAGCGGAGCATGCGCTGGCCTGTTCCCCGGTTGAAGGCGTCGGCATCCATGAACTGCCTTCCGGCGGCCGCCTTGGCCTCGGCCTTGTCCACGGCGGCCAGGGCGTCTTCAGGGTGCCCCTGGCGGTTCAGCGCGGCGGCGAGCTTGAGATACACGTCCACCGCGCGCTGGAAGTCGCTGAGATAGGTGGACCCCTCGTAGTAGGGCAGGGCCATCTCCGCCAGGATGCGCGCCCCCGCGTTGTCCCCCTCGGCGAGGCGGCAGGCCAGCTCCCCGGCAACGGCCTCGGCGGTGAAGAATTCGTTCACGGGGCCCTTCCAGGGGACCTCCTTGTCGTTCGCTTCGCGCAGTGCGGTGATCTCCGGGTCGTCCAGGGGCCGGACGGCGGCGAGCGTCTCCAGCAGGCGCCCCTGGCAGTAGCGGATGTAGTCGGTGTGCGCGATCTCGCGCGCCACGGCGAGGGCGTCGCGCCACGCGCCGGCGGCGCGCTCCATGTGCGCCGCGCCCGCCCCAGGATCGCGGTCATACAGCATGCGCCACGAAATCGCCAGATTCTGGTGGTTGCGCATCGCGCTCTCGCGGTTTTCACCGCGCGCGGCGTGGCCCAGCGCCGCCAGGAAATAGTCCACCGCGACATCGGGCTCCTCAATGTAGTTGTACTGGGTGCCCACCTCCTGGTTGATCCACATGAGCCGCAGGTCCCCCTCCTTGTCCCCGTCGGCAACCGAAGGCGCCACTGCGAGGGCGGTGGCATATTCGGCGATCTGGCGGCGGACCCGGCGGTTCTTGCGGTGCCGCTCGGCAAAATCCACATGCTGCCCGACGTTTTCCCAGGAGGGGGTGCGGTCGGACAGGGTGGCGGTGTACCCGACATACTCCTGAAGAGCCGCCTTTTCCGCCTCCGGAGCGTACTTGACGGCGCTTTCCATGCTCCTCAGCGCCTCCTCGTACCGGCCCAGCAGGCGCTGGGTGTCGGACAGCCACCACCAGTGGTAATAGTTCTCCGGCGCCTTCTCTGACACCTCTTCCAGAAGACGCAACGCCTTCTCATAGGCACCCGTCTCCTTCAGGGAAAAGCCAAGCCGCCCCGTGACCTCCAGGTCGGCCGGGTCCAAGGCCTGGGCAGCCGACAGATGCTCGACGGCCTTGGGGTAGTCCTCCTTCTCATATGCATCCATGCCCAGCCTGCGGGGTTCGGCGGCAACAATCGCCCCGGGACGCCCTTCGGAAATGGCGGCGGCCGGCGAGGGGGAAGCATCCTGCGCGGCCGGAGTGCCCGTCACCACGGCGGGGTCGCCGGGAACAGCGGCCAGGGAGACCAGGGAAAGCAGGACACAGCCAACCCAGAGCGGGAGGGCGCGGCGGAGGATGGAAACCGGGGGGATGAGCATTCGGGGCGTTCCTTTAAGGTGTGAGAATCTCGGGCTGAGTATGCGCGCGGCGGACCGCAGGACGCAACAATCCGCCGGAGAACCGCTCCGCGCCGACATCCCCCGGAAATCCAAGCCGTCCCGCAAATGGCCTTCGTGAGCGCGCTCCGACGGCCAGTTGAGTTCCGCCCCCCCCTGTCTGCTATACTCCAGAGGGGTTCTGGAGCCGCGTTTTGGCGCGTTTCCAACGCCCAAACGGGCCCCGGGCAGCCCCCCTGCCGGGGCTTTGTGGTTGTTTGAAGAAGGGTGGGCCGCCCGCACGCGGGGAACAACACCGCACCCCCGCGGTTTCCCGACCGGGCAACGGGACGCCCCCGCTGTTTCCCCCAATGAGCGGTACTGGGAGCCTGAAGGCGATGAATTCTGCCCGCCAGGACGGACTGAAGAAGACAACTCGACGCGTCATCACCAAACGGGGTGTCATGTGGCTGGGGCAGACCTGCAACCAGCGCTGTTACTTCTGCTACTTCATTGACCGCATCGAGGACCACGACCACCCCGAGCACGCCTTCATGACCCTGGAGAAGGCGAAGAAAATCTGCCACACCCTGCGGTATGTCTATGGAAACAACGCCATAGACATTCAGGGCGGCGAGCCGACGGTCTACCGGGACATTCTGGAACTGGTGCGCTACTGCCGGGAGATCGGCCTGATCCCCACGCTCATCACGAACGGGCTGGTGCTCTCCGCGCCGGGGCAGATCGAGAAGTACCGGGACGCGGGCCTGCGCGATTTCCTCGTGAGCCTCCACGGCATCGGCGACATCCACGACGAGGTGGTGCGCGTGAAGGGCGCCCACAAGAAGATCATCGCGGCCATCGAGCGGATGCAGGCGCTGAACTTCCCCTTCCGCATCAACTGCACCATGTCCAAGCCCGTGGTGCCGATCCTTCCGGAGGTGGCGCGGCACGCCATCCAATACGGCGCCTACGCCGTTAACTTCATCGCCTTCAACCCCTTCGGCGACCAGGAGGGAAAGCGGCGCTCGGACACGGTGGCGCGCTATTCGGAGGTGGCGGAGAAGCTGACCGAGGCCATGGACCTGCTGGACGCGGCGGGCATCGAGACGAACGTCCGCTACCTGCCCCTGTGCATGGCGGAGGAGCGGCACCGCAAGAACTTCTACAACTTCCAGCAGCTCACCTATGACACCCACGAGTGGGACTTCCAGAGCTGGGCGTGGACCATGCGCCAGACCCAGATGCGCAAGGAGGGCGACGTCATGCAGCCCTTCTTCATGGGCAAGCCCTACGGGCGCGAGCTGCAAAACGGCGACGCCCTCTACATCCGCGACCATTACGAGCGCAGCCCCGTGATCCAGGGCGTCAAGTTCGCCGGACAGCGCGCGCTGGCAAAAATGGTCCAGACCCTGAGCGGCCTCGACACCGTGTACCGGGAGGAGGCGCGCATCCGCGCGGAGCGCGACTGCCACTACCAGTACCACCCGGCCTGCGAGGGATGCGCCGCCCGCGACATCTGCGACGGCTTCCACGGCGACTACGCGGAGCTGTTCGGCACGGAGGAGGCCAGGCCCATCTCCGGCGCCCCCCGCCTCCAGGACCCCCGCCACTACATCAAGGACCAGGTGAAAACCGTCGAACCCGAAGACGAGTCCTGGGCGCTGTGACCCGACGTTGACGGCAGGAAAGAGGACAGGCCTGCGGCATCATGCGTGAACCGGACGGAAAGGAAAACACCCCCCTCCCGGCGGCGGGGCCCCTGCGGCCCGTCCGCGGGCTGGTCCTCACACGCAACCGCCGCGGCGTCCCCTTCGCCCTTACCGACCTCCGCAAGTGGATCCGCCTGAACGCGGATGTGTTCAAAACGCGGAAGATGGACCTGCTGGCCGGGGCCGACACCCTGCCCCTGCTGGCCGACTTGGCGGATTTCACGCGGCGCGAGAACGCCGTCCTCTCCCTCCGGGTGCAGGACGCGGCACTGCCCGGCCTCTTCACGGCCGCCGCGCATGCCGGGGTTCTCGACCTCTTCTTCTGTCCGCCCTCCCCGGACCCGGCAGTCCTTGCCGCGTTTCTGGACAGCGCCGAGCAGGCCGGGATGCCGGTGCGGGTGCAGGTCTCGCCGGTTCCCGGCGCGCTGACGGACCCGGACACGCTGGCGGGGACGCTGAAGCGCGCCGCTTCGGTGAATGTCGCCCTTTCCGACCCCTTTCTCCCCGCCCCGGCGCGCCCCCTGGAGGACGCGGCAGTGGTCTGGATGAACCGCCTGGTGCGCGCCCTGGACGAGCGGGGCGTCGAGGCGAACCTCGTCGGCCTGCCCTTCTGCCAGGTGTCCGAAGAAAACCGGCCGCACCTGCTCAACCGCCAGCAGTTCTTCCTGGACCACCAGCAGTACAACAAGGCGTCGTATGAGCTGGCGGAGAAGGTGTTCGGCTGCGGCCCGCACCGCCTGTCGAAAGTGCTGGAAAACCTGCTCGCGCGGGGGGCCTCGCTCCACCACGCCATTGACCGCGCGCTCCTGCCGTGGATCCTGGACCATCCCCGGGCGCATGTGCGTACCTGGATGCTGCACAAGGTGACGCGCCATTTCCGCTTCCTCCAGAAGACCGTCCCCCTGCCGGAGACGGTGTCCGCCTGCGAGGCCGAGGTGGCGAAGCTCCGCGGGGAGCAGCGCCGGACCCTGGGCCCGGTCTGCGCGCAGTGCCGTTTCCAGCGCGTCTGCGACCACGAGACCCCGGCCTTTCGCGACCTGCTCCCCGGTCTGCGCATCCGCGCCGAAGAAGGAAAACCGCTGCTGGCCGCCCCGTGCGGGGAACGGGAGCGCCCGCGCCACTACGACGCGGTGGACGAGGCGCGGCGGCGGATGCCGGCGCATCTGGAGGCGCTGGCAGAGAAGGCGCGCATGATCGTCATGCGCGACACGCCGACCCGCGAGATTCCGCTCTCCGCCTACGAGATCGAGAACCATTATTCGCCCCTCGACGACGCGTCGCGGCGGTGGTACTCCTTCTCGCGCGGCGAACTCCTCAGCACCGTGCTCGGCCGGCTGGAGCCGCCCTTCACCCTCACCCTCACCTTCGGCGGCGGCATCGCCGAGCAGATCGGCTTCAGTTTCGGGCGCAACGCCAAGGTCGTCTGCCCCATGATTGACTACTCCCACCGCCTCGCCTTCCACGTGGACGCCGAAGGGCACTATGTGCTCCTGCGCGACGGCGTGCAGGTGCGGCCCACGGAGTTCGAGGGCGCCCCCCGCACCCCCGTGGTCCTTTCGGGCGTGCTGGAGCCCCGCATCTCCATCCACAACATAGACGGCTTCCTCCTCACCCAGTCGCTCATGCTCTGGGAGGGCGACGGCCGCCCGCCGGAGAAGCGCCCCGGCGTCAAGTACTCCGTCGTCATCGTCAGCACCCGCTACGCGCGCCGCCTCCAGGCCGTGCTACTGGGGTTGGCCAACCAGCGGGACGTGGACTTCTCCCTGCTGGAGGTAGTCGTCGCCCACGTCCCCGGCATTGACGGCACCGACGACCTCATCGAGAGCGTGCGCCAGGCCTGCCCCCACCTGCGCATAGTCAACTCCTGCTTCTCCGAGGACCATGTGCGGTCCAAGGGCTTCATGATCAACGAGTCCCTCCACGTCGCCTCCGGCGAATGGATCGTCCTCATGGACTCCGACATCGTCGTGCCGCCCGACATCTTCCGGCGCATCGAGGAGGTCGAAAAGGGCGCGCACTTCATCGCCCCCGACGGGCGCCGCATGGTCTCCCCCGAGATGACCGCCCGCATCCTGCTGGGCCAGGTGCGCCCCTGGGAGGACTACGCCGCCGCTGTCGCCGCCACGCCCGACTACCGCTACCGCGAGGGTGCGGGTGTGCCCTGCGGCTTCTTCCAGTGCGTCCGCAGAGAGGTCCTCGAAACCCTCCCCTACGAGGAGCTCGACCACTTCGAGGCCTCCGACTGGATCTTCGGCCGCGACGTCATCAACCGCTTCGGCAAAGAGACCCGCCTCGAGGGACTCGACGTCCTCCACCTAGACCACGGCGGCCGCCAGTGGTACGGCACCCACAAACACCGCTGAGGCGGGGACGGCGCGGAGCGAAGGCGATCCGACAAGAGATTGCCACGCCGGCCCGGGGCGGCCGGCTCGCAATGACGTATTAACCGACGGTCCCGCGCCACACAGGCTCTCAACCCGTCATTGCGAGCGCAGCGCGGCAATCTCGTTCTCGCCATCGCCACAGTCTTCCCCCGTCATTGCGAAGGCGCGCAGCGCCTGAAGCAATCCCGTGCCCGCCATCGCCACAGTCTTCCCCCGTCATTGCGAAGGCGCGAAGCGCCTGAAGCAATCCCGTGCCCGCCATCGCCACAGTCTTCCCCCGTCATTGCGAAGGCGCGAAGCGCCTGAAGCAATCCCGTGCCCGCCATCGCTACAATGCCCCGCCCCTCCCGTCCGGCAACTGCCCGCGCCGAGAACAAGTTGCCCGACACCCCCCGGCGTGCCGTACACTCTCTCCGAAACGAGAGGGAGACCCGCCATGCGCCCTGCCCTGTTCCTGCTCCTCGCCGCCATCCTCTGCGCCTTCAACGCCCCCGCCCAGGACGCCCCCGCACCGGCGGCCCCGCCGCAAAGTGCCCCCCCTGTCGCGGCGATCCCTCCTGCTCCGGCGTCACAAGCAGTCCTTGCCTCCCCGCCCGCCGTCCCAAGTCCCCCGGTGCCTGAGGACAAGGAACTCACGCGGCTGGAGGAAAGGATTAACAACCTGGAAGACAAGCGCATTGATGAGGACGACGCGAACGCCACAGTCTTAGAATCATCGCCACTGAACTCACGCGTGGATCAAACTCCGCGCGACCGCACACAACCTTTGAGGATTGGACTGAATGCCGCATATGTGCCGCTTCTACAGACGCTCGTCTGGCCGCTCTTCTTGGCAATCCTCATTGCCGTCTTTCGCAGTCACTTCAGCCGACTCCTTGATGCGTTTCGCAGGCGGATCGAAGAAGGAAGCTCTTTCAAAGCTGGCCCCTTTGAGATTGGTGAGAATCTGAGGTCGTTGGACTACAGACCACCATCCAGCGAGCAACAGCAGACTGCCGTTGCGGAGTCGGCCGGTGAGCAAGAGGATCAGGGTGAATGGGCGCAGAAGCGAACAGGCATCTATCAGCAGAATCGCGGCATTTTCTTGGCACACGTATTGACGCCGCCGAGAAGAGCGCGAGAGGGATACGATATCTACATCTACCTGATCCGGCATGCGAGCAATGAAAGTCACAGGCCTCGGGATTTATCCGATGTGGCGTATGCGGAGTTCTTTCTCGGGCACATGTGGGGAAACAGAGTGTTTCGGGAGACTCCCCATGACGGCATGATTGGAATGTCCACGTATGCTTACAGCCCTTTCCTCTGCATATGCCGGGTTCACCTCAGGGATGGATCCGTTGTGAAGCTGGACCGGTACATCGATTTCGAAATGGGCGACTTCTACAACCGCAAGCACCCGAACAGCGCGCGGGATAACCAGTCCCCCGCAAGCTGCCACCTGGAAGCGGGGCCGTGACGCGCAGGCCACCAGACTGGGCCACCTCCAACGAGCTCGCCCTAACAGATCCATTCTTGGCGGTCCGCTCCGGCTCAGCCTTCGGTTAACCCGAAAAGGAAGCCGTCTTGATACCTTCCAGCATATCTGGTAGGATCGTGGTCGAAGATGGTCGGGAAGCGGTTGGATTGCCGCCCACGCACCGTCATAATTGAGCCAGTCCCTGTCGAAGGAAGGGGATAGCCTCACGGAGGATGCGCAATGTCAGTTTCGAATTTCCTATGGAGTGAAAAGAACGCTTTTCTTGCGTCTCTTCATACTGGAATTGTCCATGGCATGGTTAACACTTGGAAACGTTGTGCCAGCCTCAAAAACAGTCCACAGGAGCCGGATCTTGTTGCTGGTTTGGTTCTTGAGAGCACCCCATTCCTTTATGAAGCGCTCCAGGCCATACTGAAGCCGCACCGCATCGGAGTATCGCTTGCATCCGTCTTCTGCCATCAGAAGCCGGAAGTCGCATTCGATTCATCCGCGAAACCGTGTGAGCTTGGCGATGTGCTCTTTGTATATGTGCATACGCCCAGGCGCGGTCCATGCCGCAGGAACGCCTTGCTCTTCCAGGCAAAGATGTCTTCGAAACAACCATATCCCATTCGAGCTGCCGAGCGTCATCAACTTCAGTTGTATGCAGAGTGGCCCGATTTCAGGTATGCCCGGTCTTCTGGCCTAACAGGCCAGACCCGGAACGTCAATCCAAAGGCTCCGCACGCTGGCGCACAATACCTTCTCATTGACGACAGACCGCCCGATGAGCCCGCAAGTGGACTTCTTGGCTTTCCAGGCACGTATCCTATCGGGTGTTGCATGCCTGACGAGTTTCTGCACGATCATGCTGACTTGGCCTCCGAGCTCTTCCATCTGTTCCTCTTTCGATCCGGCAGGGCGTTTGAAGATCATGGTGCGGCGGGGTGCGCGAACGATTGGTCCCAAGTGGTGTGGGACCTCATCGAGTACGGCATGAAGTACCGTTTCAACCGGGCGAGGTCGGATCGCCAGAACAGTCCTCGCACTTATGCGGCTTCCGCTGACGGACTCTCGTTCTGTCAGACATCACCAAATCGTCGTATTGACACCGTGTCACAGGCAATCGGGCACAGCGATGCATCACGGTTTTTTGAGTCGGGCGGAGATGAGCCCCCTCGACACTCGGACAGACAGACGAATGATGGCGAGCCGAGATCGGGTGTTTCCTTGATTCTTATCGAGACATGGGAACGGCTCAACGAGGAATAGGGTACGTCGGTCCGTTGCCCCATTGAACGTGCTCAGCGAGCTAGACCGCCATGTAGCGCCGCTAGTGGCTGTCAACTGTGCCAGGGCCACGGCGAGAACGGGATGGCCGCGCTGCGCTCGCCATGACCGCGGAAATGCACGTCATTGCGAACGAGCGAAGCGAGTGCGGCAATCTCGTTCCCGCCATCGCCACAGTCTTCCCCCGTCATTGCGAAGGCGCGCAGCGCCTGAAGCAATCTCTTGCCCGCCACCGCCACCTTCCGCCGCCTACAGCACGACAGCCACGGCGTTGCCGGGTTCGCCCGGGCCGCCGTGGTTGAGGGCGTGGACGCGGTATTCGAGCTGGAGGCCGCGGGGTTGATCGGTCAGGGTGATGCGCGGAAGGAGTGAGACGCCGGCGTGGCGCCATTCGCCGAGGGGGCCTCCGGCGGCGTGTTGTTCGCGCCGTTCGATGATGTAGGTGCGCACGCGGCCGCCGTCGCCGGACGGGGGCGCCTTCCAGACGAGGGTGAGGGCGGCGCCGTCCTCCTGGGCGACCGTGAGCCCGCGCGGCTGTCCCGGCGGATCGGCGGCGCGGGACCCGGCCTTGGGCCCCCATCCGATCAGGGCGAGCGTCTTCGGGTCCCCCGCCGTGTCCACCTCGGACTGGCGCAACTGCACCTTGACGAAGGCCTCCAGCCGTTTGAGGGACGCCTTCTTCTCCTTCGTGGCCATCTGCGCAAGGGCCTGGGCCTTGGTCTGGTTGTCCATCCGCGCGTGGAGGTCGTCGAGGCGCGCCTGGAGGCCGGCGGCGTCCGCACGGGGGATCAGGGACGGCTCATCGGCATAGCCCGCGATCATGCCGGCGGCCAGGGAGAGCAGATCGGCCTCCCGTTTCGGGAAATCAGGCATGACAACCCCTCCTTTTCCGGGGAAAACGCCCCGTTTCCAAGGAAAAGATAGCACATCCCCCAAAAAATCGCAAGCACATTCTGCGGCATATCGGGCCGCAACACACCGCCGCGCCACGCGGCATCCCGTCTCGCTCCGCTACACCCTGTCGCGCTCCGCGATATCCTATCTCGCTCCGCGACAGGCCGTAGCGGAACACGGACTTCTATATCGGCCCGAGACACACCATAGCGCGCCGATACGACCTGTCGCGGCCCGCGATACGGCATATCGCCCCGCGACAGGGTATATCGGCCCGAGATGCCAAATCGCGAAGCGATGCAACCAAAAGATTCTTCTTTGTGTTCTTTGTGTTCTTTGTGCCTTCGTGGTGAAAACTCCGGAAAGATTTACCACGAAGGCACAAAGGACACAGAGAAGGCGGTGAAAGTCAAAGCCGTGCCGGGAACGAGATGGCCGCGCTTCGCTGCCAATGAAGTGGACGTATTCTTCCGCGCTCCAAGCCGCCGGTTTTTCTCTGCCAAACGTGGAAATGGCCGAAAGCGAAAGTCTTGGGCATCCCGGAGGGATGCAGGACATTAGCCGGTGGTTGAGCGCA
>JAAYBR010000029.1 GCA_012730045.1 Candidatus Hydrogenedentota bacterium
GATGCTGGCGAAGGTCGGGAAGGCCCCCTTCGTCCTCGTGGCCGAGAGCCAGAACATCAAGACGGGCCTCGGCCTGCGCTACGGCACCTGGCTCCTCGAGCGCGGGTTCAGCCCCCGCTACGCCCACGTCGGCGTCTCCAAGCCCGGCCACGGCGGCCTCCACGAGCACATGTACCACCAGGGCCTCGACCCCGACAGCCTGCTCGCGAAGATTAAGTCCCTCGCCTGAGCGCGGACACCCCTGACAACGACACGCGGCGCGGTCCCTCTTCGGGGCCGCGCCGTTCTGTATGCCGCCGCGTTTGTTGGGGTTTTCCCGAATGCCAAGCTGGAGCTTGGCGCTCCCAGGGGGCTGCGACGGGAGGGATAACCCGAGACCGCCGCGCTCCAGCAACACCACGGCCTCGACGTGTCCCTTACCCCGAACGGACAGATACCCGCCGGCCGGCGCAACCTTCCCCTCCAGCGCACAGATACCCGCCGGTCAGCTCACCCTGGGATCGCCAGGCTCCAGCCTGGCATGGGCACTCTCCACGGCCAAGAAGAAACGCGTTGGCCCAAGAAGACGCCTGGAGAGGGAAGACAAGGCCGCCGGGACGGCGGCGCTACGGGCGTGTTGACCCGAGAAAGCGGCTGGAGAGGGAAGACAAGGCCGCCGGGACGGCGGCGCCACGGGCGCGTTGACCCGAGAAAGCGGCTGGCAAGCGAACAGGCCGCGTTGGCGTCAAGGTCAAACGGAGGACGTTTTACGAAGTGGAAAGCGCAACAAATGCGGACAGGCACAGACGGACTCAATCGCCCCGAATTCATCACAAGTCCCTGCCCGTCAACAAGCACGGGTTTTCGGGAACCACACCCCGCAATTTCACTGCCGGAATCTGAGGCGGACACGGGAGACTTCGGGATCGTCCGATGTCATTCCGCCAGATCGTCGTAGGCGTCGGCCTTTGCGTTCCATAGCGACAGGAAGGTGAAGACGCCGGCCACGGCCGCGCCGATGATGACGATGTAGGCATAGCGCCAGCCGAAGTGCTCGGCCAGCGCGCCCAGGCCGACGCCCGACACGACCACGCTCGCGTAGCTGAACAGGCTCGTGAAGCCGATTGACGTCCCGGCCAGCTTCTTGGTCGAGATGTTGGCGGCCGTGACGCCGGTCAGCGCCTGAGGGCCGTAGATGCAGAAGCCCGCCGCGAGCAGTGTCGCAAACAGGAGCCATGACGGCGCGGTGGCGGGAAGCATCCAAAAACAGAACATGAACAGCGCGGCTCCAGCCATGCAGAACACGCAGGTGCGCGGCGCGCGGCCCTTCATGAACCGGTCGGTGATCCAGCCCGCGCCCAGCATGCCGGCAACGCCGGCAATCTCAAAGGCCGCCACCATCCAGCCGGCGTGGTCGAGGGAGAGCCCTTTGGATTCTTTGAGCAGCGTGGGGCCCCAGTCCAAAACGGCGAACCGGACCACATAGATCGTGAAGTTGGCGCATCCGAGCATCCAGATCAGCGGATTGCAGAAGACCCGTTCGCGGAGGAACTGCCTGTTGACGGGTTCGTTTGCGCGGGCGCCCCTCACTTCCGTGGCGGCAATCTCCGGAAGGCCCACGGATGAGGGCGTGTCGCGCAGCGCCGCCGCAAGGGCCAGGAGTCCCGCCCCGGCAATCACCGCCGGCGCCCAGAAGCAGAAGCGCCACGCGCCCGGCCCGCCGTAAGCCATGATGTATCCGCACAGGATCGCGATCAGCCCCGCCCCGACGGAGTGCGACGTGTTCCAGATGGACATTTTGGTCGCGAGTTCGTTTGGGGGTATCCAGTGCGTGAGGAGGCGCGCGCAGGGCGGGAAACCGCTGCCCTGGAACAGGCCGTTCAGCACCCAAAGGACGCCGAGGATGACGATCAGGGCCGACATGAAGGCCGGGCCGGAGGGGGTCCCGGTGAAAACCTCGGCAAAGACCGGCCCGAATCCGAACGCGACGTTCACCAACAGACACAAGGCGAGCCCCACCATCATGTAGGTGCGGGAATTGCAGCGGTCGCCCCAGTAGCCGTTCAGAAACTTGGACAGCCCGTAGACCAATCCGTGCAACGTCAGAAACGCGCCAAGGCTCGTCTTGGTAATGCCCAATTCGGACTCGATGCCGGGCATCGCCAGGCTGAAATTCTTGCGCAGGAAGTAGAAGAGCGTGTAGCCAACCATCGTGGCGGCAATCGTGCGGTACTGCCAGTACTTGAACCGTTTGGCGCTCTCCGACGTCATCAAGTCTGGTTGCTCCTGCGGGCGCGTCCCTGTTCGCGTTGCACGCGCCTGGCGCCGCGCCTGTTCTTGCCAAAGGGACAGGACGATACGGACAAGATGATACTCTACAGCCGAAAGCCCCGGTTTTCAAAGCCAAGAGCCGCAGTGCTCTCGAAGCAGAGCCCCTCCATGAGAAAAACCGGCGCCGCGGCCCCCCTTCAACACCACGGCTTCGACGTGTCCCTAACCCCGGACGGACAGACAACCGTTGCGTCAGCGCACCCTGGGATCGCCGGGCTTCCCCCTGGCGCGGGCTTGGCCACTGCCCAGATACGGCGCGTTGACCCAAGAACACGCCTGGCGAGGGAAGACAAGGCCGCCGGGACGGCGGCGCTACGGGCGCGTTGACCCAAGACCACGCCTGGCGAGGGAAGACAAGGCCGCCGGGACGGCGGCGCTACGGGTGCGCTGACCCAAGACCACGCCTGGCGAGGGAAGACAAGGCCGCCGGGACGGCGGTGCTACGGGCGCGCTGACCCAAGAACACGCCGGGACGGCGGGGTTGCGGACGCCGGCCCTCCCCGTAGCGCAGGCGTCCCGCCTGCCTTGTTTTCTCCGCGGCTCCCCCTACCACACGCCGCCCATGGCGACCATGAGGGGGCTGCAGGGGATGCTTTCGGAGGGGTAGCGGATGAATTCGACGTGGCCGTCCATGTAGAGGGCGTTGGCGCCGCCGGGGAGGTGGTTGAACTGGCCGTTGCCGTCTTTGCGGAGGCCCTGGGTGGCGTCCCACATCACGGGGACTTCGGACTGGCCCTTGGCGGAGGCGCCGGCGTTGTTGATGTCGGTGATGAGGAAGCGCTCGACGCCCTCGCGGAGGCGGTAGATGGTCTGGCCGCCGCCGTTGCCGCGGAGGGCGTAGGCCTCCCAGGCGGGGGTGCCGTCGGCGAGGTAGGGGCTGACGGTGACCTGGATGCAGCGGCTCTGGCACCAGGTCTTCATGCGGGCGGGGTCGAGGGCGGCGAGGTCAATGTCCTCCTCCAGGATGCGTCGGCCCTCATTGCGCGTGACCTCGCTGCCGAGGCCGGCGTCCATGTTCAGTTTGCAGTCGGCGGCGAGGGTCATGGAGGCCCACACGTCGGGGTCCTCGGCCATCCACGCGGCGTAGACGTAGCTCTGCTCGTCGTTGAGGCACAGGGGGCTGAAGCTGCCCAGCGACGGGGCGACGCCGAGGGCCTGCCCGTCGGTGTACCATTTCCAGCCCTTCGGGCCGACGTGGTCCTCCGGGAAGAACCGGGGGCTGGAGGGGCAGAAGAAGAGGGTGATGTCCGTGAGGTATTCGGGGTAGACGGCGACGCCGTCGGGCAGGGCCCAGAGGTCGCGGCTGCTGCCGGGGGCGTCGGGGCTCTCGCCGAGGGCGAGGTGGCGGCCGTTGAGGGCGGACGGGGGGAACGCGCCGCGGTGCTCCGAGGCGTACATCTTGAAGATGACGCCGAACTGCTTGAGGTTGCTGGCGCAGCTTGCGCGGCGGGCGGCCTCGCGGGCGCGGGCGAGGGCGGGCAGGAGCATGGCGGCGAGGATGGCGATGATGGCGATGACGACCAGCAGCTCGATGAGGGTAAAGGCGTTTCTTCTCACGGGACACACTCCTTCCCCCGGTTAATCACGGGCCGGCCGGGAAAGTTCCCCGGGCGGGGCGGGCATAAAAGGGGCCGTCCCCGGACCGGGGTCCGGGGACGGGAAAAACACGGACCGCCGCGGGGCGGTCACTTGCTGAGGATTTTGCCGACGCGCGGGGCCTGGATGCGCTCCATGAGCGGCATCTGGCCGGCGAGCGGGCGGGCGTAGCGGAGGAAGTCTTCGGTCACATGGTTGCCCTCGGCGTTGATGAAGCGGTCGGGCATCTCGGTGGAGTGGCGCGCGACGGTCTCCAGCGGCGTCAGGAAGTAGGACACGGCGTAGTCGCCCTCGCGCTTGATGGCGACGGAGCCGTCCACGTTGTGCCAGATGGCGTACTGGGCGGCCTTCTCGCCGACCTCGCGGGCCTCGTACTGGTCCACCTCGGACACGCAGCCGAGGAAGGAGCGCTGGAGGTAGCCGAACGTGTCCGACCGGACGCGCTTGATGCCCGTGAGCTTCACGTGGGACGCGAGCAGGTCGCCCAGGGCGCCGGTGCCGGAGAGCTGGGCGTTGCCGTGCAGGTCCTTCTCGCCGCCCGTGAACGCCGTGATGATGGGCGTGCCGTTCTCGTCCACGATGCCCTCGGAGGCGGCGACGACGCAGCGGCCGTACTTCTCGTACACCGCCTTCACGTCCGCCAGGAACTTCTCCTTGACGAAGGTGCGCTCGGGCAGGTAGACGAGGTGCGGGCCGTCGTCCGGGTACTTCCGCGCCAGGGCGCTGGCGGCGGTGAGGAAGCCCGCGTGGCGGCCCATGACGATGGCGATGTACACGCCGGGGATGGCGCGGTTGTCGAGGTTGGCACCCGCGAAGGCCTGCGCCACGAACTTGGCGGCGGAGCCGAAGCCCGGGCAGTGGTCCGTGACCTTCAGGTCGTTGTCAATGGTCTTGGGGACGTGGATGACGCGCAGCTCGTAGCCCGCCTCGTGCGCCTGCTCGTTCACGATGCGGCAGGTGTCCGCGCTGTCGTTGCCGCCGCAGTAGAAGAAATAGCGGATGTTGTGGGCCTGGCAGGTCTGGAAAATCCGCTTGCAGTACTCCACGTCGGGCTTGTCGCGCGTGGAGAGCAGGCCGGCCGACGGGGTCGCCGCGACGGCCTCCAGGTTGTGGGTGGTGGCCTCGGTCAGGTCGAGAAAGTTCTCGTTGATGATGCCGTTCACCCCGTGGAGCGCGCCGTAGACATGCGTGACCTGCGGGAACTTGCGGGACTCGAGCACCGCGCCCACCACGCTCTGGTTGATGACCGCCGTCGGGCCGCCGCCCTGGGCGACCAGCACTTTTCCTTCGAGCTTGGCCATGGATAACTCCTCCTGGACTGTGTGGTTTGCCCCTCGGAGAGCCGGGAATTCGCCGGTGAAACACGGCGTCAAGGGGTGGCGCATTATCGCACGCCCGACCCGGGGCGCGCAACCGGGCCGCGCGGACGGGCGTTAAAAGGGGCGTCCCGGCGCTCCGCTGGGGAGCGCCGGGACGCGTTGTCTTCAGGGGGAGCCGGGGCTCAGTACATGCCGTCCATGCCGCCCATGCCGCCGCCGGGGCCGCCCGCGGGGGCCTTCTCCGGCTCGGGGATGTCGGCGATCAGCACTTCGGTCGTCAGCAGGAGGCCGGCGATGCTCGCGGCGTTCTGCAGGGCCGTGCGCGTGACCTTGGTCGGGTCAATGATGCCCGCCTTCATCAGGTCCTCGTACTCGCCGGTCTCGGCGTTGTAGCCCGTGTTGCCCTTCTTGGCGCGGACGTTCTGGACGACCGTGGCACCCTCGTCGCCGGCGTTCAGCGCGAGCTGGCGCAGGGGGGACTCGACGGCGCGCCGGACGATCTGGGCGCCGATCTTCTCGTCGCCCTCGGCCTCCAGCCCGTCAATCACGTCCTGGCAGCGCAGGAGCGCGGTGCCGCCGCCGGCCACGATGCCCTCCTCGACCGCCGCGCGGGTGGCGTGGAGCGCGTCCTCGACGCGGGCCTTCTTCTCCTTCATCTCGATCTCGGTGGCCGCGCCGACGTTGATGACCGCGACGCCGCCGGCCAGCTTCGCGAGGCGCTCCTGGAGCTTCTCGCGGTCGTAGTCGGACGTGGTGTCCTCGATCTGCCTGCGGATCAGGTTGATGCGGCCCATGATGTCGGCGCTGGAGCCGGCGCCCTCGACGATGGTCGTCGTGTCCTTGTCAATGACGACGCGCTTGGCGCAGCCGAGGTCGGAGATGGTGACGCTCTCGAGCGAGCGGCCCAGGTCCTCGGTGATGCACAGGCCGCCGGTCAGGATCGCGATGTCCTCCAGCATGGCCTTGCGGCGGTCGCCGAAGCCCGGCGCCTTCACCGCGGCCGCCTGGAAGGTGCCGCGGATCTTGTTGACCACCAGGGTCGCCAGGGCCTCGCCCTCGATGTCCTCGGCGATCAGCAGCAGGGGCTTGCCCGACTTCGCGATCTGCTCCAGCAGCGGCAGCAGGTCCTTCAGGTTGGAGATCTTCTTCTCGTTGATGAGGATGTAGCAGTTCTCCAGCACGCACTCCATGGTCTCGGGGTCCGTCACGAAGTACGGGGACAGGTAGCCCTTGTCGAACTGCATGCCCTCGACCACCTCGAGCGTCGTCTCGATGCCCTTGGCCTCCTCGACCGTGATCGTGCCGTCGTTGCCGACCTTTTCCATGGCCTCGGCGATGATGTCGCCGATCTCCATGTCGCTGTTGGCCGAGATGCTCGCCACGTTGCGGATCACGTCCTTGTCGTTGCGGACCTGCTTGCTCATGGAGGCCAGCTTCTCGACCACCGCCAGCACGGCCTTGTCAATGCCGCGCTTGAGCGCCATGGGGTTCGCGCCCGCCGTCACGTTGCGCAGCCCCTCGCGGAAGATGGACTCCGCGAGCACCGTCGCCGTCGTCGTGCCGTCGCCCGCGACGTCCGAGGTCTTGGACGCGACCTCCTTCACCATCTGGGCGCCCATGTTCTCGTACTTGTCCTCGAGCTCGATCTCCTTGGCCACGCTCACGCCGTCCTTCGTGACGGTCGGGGCGCCCCACTTCTTGTCGAGCACCACGTTGCGGCCCTTCGGGCCCAGCGTCGCCTTCACGGCCGCGCTCAGCTTCACGACGCCCTCGAGCACCTTGCGCCGCGCGCCCTCTCCGAATTCCAGTTGCTTAGGCATGTCTCAGTCTCCTTGTTCTGTTCTGCGGTTTTGGGGCGCCGGCTACTCGAGCACCGCGAGAACGTCGTCCTCGCGCATGATGACGTGCTCGTCGCCGTCAATCTTCACCTCGGTCCCGGAATACTTGCCCATGAGGATCCGGTCGCCCGGCTTCACCTCGAGGGCCACCCGCTTCCCGTGCTCGTCAAGACGGCCGGGGCCGACCGCGATCACCTTGCCCTCCTGGGGCTTCTCTTTGGCCGTGTCGGGGATGATGATGCCGCCGCGCACGGTCTCGCTGGGCTCTTCGCGCTTCACCAGGATACGGTCTGCCAGGGGACGAACTTTCATTGTGCTTGCTCCTTGTGGTTGGTTGGTTCGCACATACACTGTTGGCCCGTTCAGGCGGCTGCCATTTTGGCAAACCGCCCGGACCACCGCCTGCCATCGTTAGCACTCGGCGGTCGTGAGTGATAATAGCACGCCCCCAGCCGCCGTGTCAAGCCCCCATTCCCCGCTATTTCATGGGTGTTTTCCCAAAGGACACGATGTGGGGCGGCGCGGCTAGACAGAAAACAAGCATGGAGGAGGATTATGCCATTTTGGCAGCAACAGGAAGAGGGTGGCATCCCGGAGGGATGCAGGACATTAGCCGGTGGCTGAGCGCGGCGATGCCACCGGACGTCGCCCCCCCCTCTCTCTTGGAGAACCCCGGCAGGGGTTCAGGACACGTCCGATTCCTCCTGGCTTCGGGGTCCCGCACCCCTGCCGGGGTGCCAGGAATGGGGAGAAGCGTCCAATCCCGGTGGTGTCGCTGCGCTCAACCACCGGCTAATGG
This sequence comes from Candidatus Hydrogenedentota bacterium, assembly GCA_012730045.1. Taxonomy (NCBI): domain Bacteria; kingdom Pseudomonadati; phylum Candidatus Hydrogenedentota; species Candidatus Hydrogenedentota bacterium. The sequence goes on from JAAYBR010000029.1 coordinate 7,863, forward strand.
CCCCCACCCCTCCGGGGTGAAGAGGGACAGGACGCCACGTTCCACCGCATGTCCTCTTCTTCATGGACCGAGCCCCCGCCTCTGGCGGTCTGCCAATGAAGGAGGCCGATGGGGACGGCCACAACGCGGCATCTTGCCGCGTTCTTCGGGTCAACCAAAGGCCCAAAGAACGCGGCAAGATGCCGCGTCTACGTCTTCCGCCCTCTTCGCCGTCGGTCAGCGGACCTCGTTGCGGAGGCGGGCGGCGAGGCGGGTGTTGCGGCGGGTCTGGCTGGTGTTGCGTACGGCGCGGGCGACGGCGCGGCGGGAGCCGACGATGACGACCAGGCGGCGGCCGCGGGTGACGGCGGTGTAGAGGACATTGCGCTGGAGGAGCATGAAGTGCTGGTTGTGGAGGGAGAGGACGACGGCGGGGTATTCGCTGCCCTGGGCCTTGTGGACCGTGGCGCAGTAGGCCGGGGCGAGGTTGTCCGCCTCGTCCACCGGGTAGAGGACGGCGCGGCCGTCGTCGAAGGAGACCTGGAACTCCCCGGCCTCCAGGTCCACCGCCGTGACCACGCCCGTGTCGCCGTTGTAGACGTCGAGGGTGTAGTTGTTGCGGAGCTGCATGACCTTGTCGCCGAGGCCGTAGGCGCGGCCGGGGAGGGGCGCGCCGTTGGGGTTGAGCGCGGTCTGCATGGCGGCGTTCACGGCCTCCACCCCGGCGTCGCCGCGCCGCAGCGGGGCGAGCACCTGGATGTCGCGCAGGGGGTCCAGCCCGAAGCGGGCGGGCAGCCGCCGGGCGGCCACCTCCACGAGGGTCTCCACGGCCTTCGCCGGGTCGTCGCGCTCGATGAGCACGAAGTCCCGGTCGTTGAACACGGGCATCTCGCCGCGGTTGATGCGGTGGGCGTTGGCGATGATGCCGCTCTCCTCGGCCTGGCGGAAGACGGTGTCGAGGCGGACCACGGGGACGAGGCCCGACGCGATGATGTCGAGGAGGACGCTGCCCGCGCCGACGGAGGGGAGCTGGTCCACGTCGCCGACGAGCAGCAGCCGCGCGAAGGAGGGCAGGGCCTCCAGCACGCTCGACAGGAGCTGGATGTCCACCATGGACACCTCGTCCACGACGAGGAGGTCCGTGGCGAGGGGGGCGTGCTCGCCCTTGGCGAAGCGGCCCGTGGCGGGGTTGAACTCCAGCAGGCGGTGGAGCGTGCGGGCGTCGCGGCCCGTGGCGGCCTCCATGCGCTTGGCGGCGCGGCCCGTGGGCGCGGCGAGGACGAACGACACCCCCTTCCTTTCGAGGATGGCCAGCAGGCTTTTCAGCACCGTGGTCTTGCCCGTGCCGGGGCCGCCGGTGATGACCAGCACCTTGCCGCGCGCGCCCTGGCGGACGGCCTCGCGCTGGCGCTCCGACAGGGTGATTTTCCCCTCGCGCTCCACCCAGCGCAGGGCGTTCTCCACGTTAATCTCCACGGGGTCGTGGGGCGTGCGCAGGAGCCGCTTGAGCCCCTCGGCCGCGCGGCGCTCCGCCGCGTGCAGCAGGGGCGAGAACACCGCGTCGTCCTCCAGCACCACGCCGCCCGAAGCGGCCAGCGCCGTCACCGCCGCGTCCACCGGGCCCGGCGGCGCGGCCAGCAGCTCCGCCGCGCGCGACAGCAGCTCGCCGCGCGGCAGGAAGACATGGCCGTCGCCCGACGCGGCGGACAGGGTGTGCAGCACGCCGGCGCGCAGGCGCTCGGGGGCGTCGGCGGCGATGCCGAGCCGCCGCGCGATGGTGTCGGCGCCCTGGAACCCGACGCCGGAGATGTCCGCGGCGAGGCGGTAGGGGTTCTCGCGCATGACCGCCGCCGCGCCGTCGCCGTAGTGTTTGTGGATGCGCACGGCGAGGGCGGGGGAGATGCCGTGTCCCTGGAGGAAGACCATGATGCTCTGGAGGGCCTTCTTCTCGCCGAGGGATTTGTGGACCTGGGCCGCGCGCTTCGCGCCGATGCCCGGCACGCCGCGCAGGCGCTCCGGCTGCTCCGCGATCACGCGCAGGGTCTCGCGGCCGAAGGCGGCCACCAGCCGCTTCGCCATCTCCTTCCCCACGCCCGCGATCATGCCCGAGCCCAGGAAGCGCTCGATGCCCTCCGCCGTCGAGGGGAGCACGGTCTCATAGGCCGTCACGCGCAGCTCGCGCCCGAACTTGCGGTCCACCTCCCACCGCCCCGTCAGCCGCACCGTCTCCCCCGGCGACACGGCCATCAGGTTGCCCACGAAGGTCTCCAGCTCCCGCGTGTCGTCGCGGCGGAGCCGCCCCACGAAGAAGCCGTTCTCGGGGTTCTCGTAGACGATGCGCTCGACGACGCCCTCGACGGTGTCCGTCGTTTCCAGATCCGTCTGGCCGGGGGCGTCCGGCGGGCCGCCGCCGCCGGGCTTGCGGCCGTTGGGGAAGAGGTCGTCGCGCGTCCAGGGCGGAGTCATAGGGGCTCGCTGCCGAAGCGCCGGACGTGAATGATGTCCGTCACCGCGCGCGGGCTCTGCGTGGCGACATAGAGCGCCGTGTGCGCGATGTCCTCCGGCGTCATCCAGCCCGTCTTGTCGCGGTGCGGCATGTTGTCCCGCGCCATCTTCGTGTCCACCCCGCCCGGACAGATGGCGTGGATGGCGATGTTGTCCGCCTTCAGCTCCAGCGCGAGGGCCTTCGTCAGGCCGTTCACCCCGTGCTTCGCCGCCGTGTACGCCGACTGGAGGTGGAGCCCCTTGATCCCCGTCACGCTCGAGATGTTGATGATGCGGCCCGCGCGCCGCGCCCGCATGTGCGGGAGAAAGGCCTGGATCGCCGTGAAGACCGACGTCAGGTTCACGTCCAGCGTCCGTTGCCACTCCTCCGGCGTCAGCTCCAGGAAGGGCCGGAACACCGCCCACCCCGCGTTGTTCACCAGGATGTCCACGGCGGGGAACGCCTCCAGCGCCGCCGCCGCCATCCGCCGGACGTCCTCCGGCTCCGCCACGTCGCACCGGCGCCACTCCGCCCGCCGCCCCAGCGCGCGGACCAGCCCGGCCGTCTCCTCCAGCTCCGGCGCCGTCCGCGCCGCCAGGAACACGTCGCAGCCCTCGCGGGCAAACGCCAGCGCGATGGCCCGGCCGATGCCCCGCCCCGCCCCGGTGATGACGGCGGTCTTGCCCTCCAGCAGCATGATGTCTCCTTCCTCGAAAACCCGGCGCGCCGCCCGCGCGGCCGCGCGCAGACACTATAAGCGCGCGGCGCTGCACAAAACCAATTCGTCCCATGGATTGCTATCGCCTGCCTTCCGGCCGCCACAAGGCAGAGCCCCGTAATGGATAGTTACTTTTGATACCATTGTCGAAAATAGAAGGAACCTTTCCTACCTTGTGGTGACAGCCTTCCTCCACAGGCTGAGGCCAAAGATTAGTCTAGATCGTTTCGATTACCCCGAGTTGCTTTCAAGCGCATCCTGTTCACTTCTAATAAATACTTCGTCAACACCGTGACGGTCGTTTGCATGGATGAGTCGCATTAATACCTTCTCGCGGAGAAACTGTACTTTTCGTAAACTTAACCCTGCATATCGAATGGCACGATAACGGATATATGCGCGAGTCCGAAATGGGCATGTGCTGTACATATCAACCCGCATAAAGAATCCTTTGTAATCTATGATTAGCCTTGTTGTGTATAGCATCGGAATCATCGCCACCGTCAGAATCGTTGGCAATGCAAGAGGTCGGATTATTGAAATCGAAAACACATCAGCCATTTCTGCAGATAATGCGCGGATGGAAGCTAACAGGACGGCCAAGACAACGGATGCCTGAATGAGAGAAACTAGCACGGGAATCACACGAGGTTCAGGGTATCTTTCGGCTACTACCAACAAAGTTCCGAGAAGACCCAAAATGAATACAAGCATTACCTCTGCAATGAGCGGAAAGGTATGTATGTTTAAGATGTATTCAATTACGACCGCAGCCCTTACTCCGTCTTTGAGGAAGCGCCATATCACTAAGGTTGGGTCCTTTTCCAATATGATTCGCGATGGCATAACTGCAGAATATGTAACGATCCACAACAAGGTGTCTTTCAAGAGATCTGTTCTCCAGAAACCTACCTTGTATATAATCCATACTATTGCGGCTTGGTACAGAAGCGCCATCCCAAATAGTGTTAGTATCTTTTTATGAATGATTGCTCGAAGCACTCCGTTTGACGCTTTTCGAGTGCTTGGATAACATAACACAAAGAGAAGGATGAGAGCAGCCCAAATCAGCACCGCCATCTCTCGAGTATTAAATGCCATTCTTGCTTTTCCTCGTATTACCGACGGCCAGATGCTGCCTTGTGCTGGCACTTGCCCTCCAGCAGCATGATGTCTCCTTCCTCGATGACCGGCGCGCCGCCCCACGCGGCCGCGCGCAGACACTATAAGCGCGCGGCGCGGGCCGCCGCCACTTCAGGCGGTTTCCCCGTTGCGGCACAGAGAAGGGGCCGGCGGGAATGGACGGGGTTTCCCGCCGCATCCCGCGCGCCCATGTCCCCCCCCCTCTTCCCGGCGCCGCGCCCTCCCCGCCTCCGTGGGGAATCTGCTAGGATGGACGCCGGAACGGAAAGGATTGCGCCATGCTCTCACTTGTGTGCTGTCTGCTGACGCTGGCCGCCGCGCCGGACGCGGGGGTGCGCTTTCAGGCGCACCGGGGCGGACTGGCGGAGTATCCGGAGAACACGCTCGCGGCGTACCGCGCGTCGTGGGCGCTCGGCGCGCTGCCGGAGGTGGACATCCGCACCACGCGGGACGGGGACATCGTCTGCCTGCATGACGCGACGCTGGCGCGCACGACGAACGCGCCGGCGGGCATCCGCGACACGGATGTCCGGGACCTCCCGACGGCGGAGGTGCGGCGGTGGGACGCGGGCGCGAAGTTCTCCCCGAAGCACGCGGGGGAGAAGGTGCCCCTGCTGGCGGAGGTGCTGGACGAGATGCGGGCGGACCCGGCCCGGCGGGTCTATCTGGACTTCAAGGCGGTGGACCTGGACATTCTGTCCGGCATCCTGCGGGATTCCGGCGCCGCGGAGCGGATCATCTTCTGCCACAACGCCCACGACAACTGCCGGACCGTGAAGGGGAAGGTGCCCGGCATCCGCACGATGCTGTGGATCGGCGGGAAACCCGGCGAGATCCGGAAAACATACGCGGCCGCCGCCGCGACGGGCTTCGCGCAGCTTGACCAGGTGCAGCTCCACCTCCATGCCCCGGGCGGGCCGGGCGCGGAACCCTTTGAGCTGCCCCTCGACTTCCTCCGGACGTGCCTCGCCGAGACCGGCGCGGCGGGTGTGGACCTGGAGGTGCTCCCCTTCGCCGCGGACGCCCCGCTGGACATGCTGCTCGACCTCGGCATCCGCTGGTACGCCACGGACCGTCCCGGCCGCTTCGCCGAAGCCGTCAGGGTCTGGGCGGAAAAACGGGGCGCGCGCACCGCGCCGGAATGACCGCCCGCCTCAGTCCGTCCCCACCCCCCGGACAGGACATTGCACGCCTTCCCTGGCGGCACGGGGTCCGCCGGCGGCGGGAGCCGCGCCCCTCCCCCCACGGTCCCCCACCACACCCCCCTCCGCCGGGGGACTGCTGCGGCGCGCGGCTGACTTTTTTCGCGCCCTGTGCTATGCTTTGGGCGCCGGGCGGGGATCCTTTCACCCCCCGTCCGCAAGGAGGGAGCGCAGATGATTCTGACCAACATTGACCGGGTGCCGGGGATGCGGATCGCGGAGCACCACGGGCTGGTGGGGGGGAGCACGGTGCGCGCGAAGAACATCGGCCGGGACTTCATGGCGGGGCTGAAGAACATTGTGGGCGGCGAGCTGAAGGGCTACACCGAACTGCTCCAGGAGGCGCGCAGGCAGGCGCTGGACCGCATGGCGGCCCAGGCCCAGGCGATGGGGGCGAACGCCGTCATCAATATCCGCTTCTCCACCTCCGCTGTGGCCCAGGGTGCCGCGGAGCTGTACGCCTACGGCACCGCCGTCCGCGTGGAGCCGGACTACCATGGTTGAGCTGTTCCAGATCGGGCTCTTTCTGGGCCTGCTGCTGCTGGGGCTGCTCGCGGGCCAGTGGAACGAGCGCCGCCACTACGCGAGCATCCGCCGGCGCGAGGCGGCGCTGGCCGCGCTGCCTGTCATGCCCAGCGCCGAGTGGGACATGGCGCGCGGCGTGGAGGCGGCCTGGCTGGTGTCGGCGTCCGTCGTGGTGTCCGTGGACTACTTCAAGCGCTTCGCCATGGGCATCCGCAACCTCTTCGGCGGCAATGTGCGCTCCTACGAGAGCCTGCTCGACCGCGCCCGCCGCGAGGCGGTCCTGCGGGTCAAGGAGCTCTGCGCGGGCCGGGCGGACATCATTGTGAACCTGCGCCTGGACACCAGCAGCATCTCCGGCGCCAAGGCGAAAAGGGACGCCAACTCCATCGGCGCGGTGGAGCTGATCGCCTCCGGCACGGCGGTGCGCTACCTCCGCGAGCCGCCCCCCCTCCCATGAAGTTCGTCCTGAAGGACATGGGGGAGGCCGCCGAGGCCAGCGCGCAGACCCGGGGGGTGCTGGCGGACACGCTCAAGCTCTTCGGCGTGCTCGCCGCCCTCGTGGTCGTTGTGTTCGCCGCGGTCTCGTGGGGGACCGACCGGATCGTCCTGCGCATCTCCCCCGAGACGGAGGCGCGGATCTTCGGCGCCGTCGGCGCGGAGTTCCTCGCGGAGGGGAGCGTGGGCGCCGGGGAGCGGTGGCGGGGGCTGCTGGAACGCCTCGCGGCGCATCCGGAGGTGCCCCGCCTGCCCTACCGCCTCGGCGTGACGGACGATCCGCCGAAGCCCAACGCCTTCGCCCTGCCCAGCGGGCGCATCCTCCTGACGATGGCGCTGCTGGAGAAGCTGGGGGACGACGAGGCCGCCGTGGCCTTTGTCCTCGCGCACGAGCTGGGGCACTACCGCCAGCGCGACCACCTGCGCGGGCTGGGGCGCGCCGCCGGCATGGCCGTGTGCCTCATGGCGCTCGGCGGCTCCGGCGACGTCCTCCCCGTGGCCCGGGTCCTCACGGAGGCCATGCACCGCACCTACTCCCGCGCGCAGGAGGAGGGCGCGGACCGTTTCGCCGCCCGCCTCGTCTACGAGACCTACGGCTCCGCCGAGGGCGCCGAAAAACTGTTCCAGCTCCTCCGCGAAATGGAGGACCTCCCCGCCTGGGCCTACATGCTCTCCACCCACCCCGACCACGAAAGCCGCATCCGGGTCCTCCGCGAGACCGTCGAGGCCCTGCGGACCGCCGGGGCGCAGAAGGGCGGCTGACACGTCCGCCATTTACGGGGCCGGCGGGGCCACCCGCGCGCGCAGCAGGGGCGTGACGCGCACCGGGCCGAGCAGCCCCGACGGCGGCAGCGGCGCAAACCCGCGCAGGGCGCCGGCCTCGGGCGTCGAGGCGGTCAGGCCGTCGCCGAAGACGGGCCGAAGCGCCTCGGGCACGCCGGGAAAGGCGTCCAGGCCCGAAACGCGGTTGATAAGCGTGTTGGTCACGTCCACCTCCAGCGTGTTCTCGCCCGGCCGCGCGGCGCCGTCGAGGGCGAAGACTTGGCCGTTCATCCACTGGACGCCCACGGGCGCGCCGTTCCACCGCACCTCGGCCACATTGCCCACGGCCCCCAAAGACAGCCGCAGGCGCACGCCGTCGGCGAAGTATTCCGCCGGAAGCGTGAAGGTGACGGCGTACCGCGCGCGCCCGCTGAAATGCCGCCGCGCCGGGTCGTCGGTCCAGGACCGCAGCCCCGGCCAGGGCGCAGCCGCCGCGTCGCCGTCGAACTGGACGGTCCACCCGCCGCCGATCTCCACCGGCGCGGGCAGGCCCGCCACCGCAAACACGCCGTCCGCTGCGCGCGCGCCGTCGTGGAAGCGGTACGCGTGCGGGCCGTTGTGGTCGGCGAGCGCGGTGAAGCCCGCCGCGTCCGCGTCGAGGATTTCCGCGAAGCCGCTCTCCTCCACGTGCGGCGCCTCCGCCGGGGGCGCGTCCGCGCCCTCGAACACGACGCAGCGCGACGCGAAGGGGGCCAGCCGGAGGCGCATGCGGGTATAGGCCCCGTCGCGCGCGTATTCGGAGACGGGCCGCCGCGCGCCCGTGTGCGGGTCCCAGTCCCACGGCACGCCCCGCGCCGTGCGGAACCCCACCCCCTCGTCCACCGCCGCCTCCTGCAGGTTGGTCACGAAGTAGAGGTCGCGGCCCTCCGCCTCGCGGCGGAGGCAGGCCAGCCCCGTGTTCGCGCGGCGGCCGGCGCGGGCGGGGTTTAGGTCCATCTCCGGGTCGGCGCAGGACCGCAGCGCCTTCAGGAAGGGGTCGAGCGCGGCGCTGCGCCGGTCCAGCGGGTCGTCCCGCCGCATCACCGTCTTCAGGAAGAAGGTCGCCCCCGCGCCGACCTCTTGGCGCCCCGTGTCGTCGCGGCCCGACGGCGCGCGGAAGAGCTCCGCGCAGATCCGCCGCACCTCGGCGCTGTTCGCCGCCTGGTCCCGCAGGCCCGTGGCCGCGCCGGGCACGCGCTCCAGCGCGAGGACCCGGCCGCCGCCGCGCGCGAAGGCCTCGACGGTGCGCAGGGTCTCCAGCGGGATCGCCGTGATGTCGGGGAGGATCAGCGCGCGGTAGCGCATCTCGCCGAGGCGCAGCCGGTCCCCCTCGGCGGACGCGCGGTGCTGGAGCACGTCGTCGTTCACCAGGTCGAAGGCGTGGCCGTTCGCGGCGAGCAGTTCGCCCAGGGTGCCGAAGTCGAACTCGCGGGTCCACTTCCGCGCGTTGAGCGCGCTGAGGGCCCACTGGTTCGCCAGGGGCGAGTACACGGCGACCTCGGCGGTGAAGCGGCCCTCGCGCAGGAGGCGGCAGCAGCGGGCGGTGTAGTCCGCGAGAGGGCGGTAATGCGGCCACCAGAGGTTCTCCGGGCTGATGCGGATGGCGGCGAAGAAGCCGCGCGTGGGGACGATGCCCTCCCGCTCCGGCGACGCGATGAACCCGTGGTTGTACAGCTTGTTCGCCCCGGACCAGAGGAAGGCGTCCGTGGCGGCCTTCAGCTCCGCCAGGGTCTCGCGGTAGGGCTCCCAGTGCAGGTAGGTGAAGGCCTCCGTCGTGACAATGTTCCGGCCGTAGAGGTGCGCGCCCGACGCCACATAGGCGCGCGGGCCGACGCGCGTGTCGAACCACGGCACGGCGTCCTTCTCCCCGGCGGTGATCTCCATCTCCGGCAGGTGCGCCGCGCCCGCGCCCGCAATGTTGTCCGTCACGAAGCCGTAGGGCTGGATGCGCCCGCGCACGCCGTGCCGCTCGCACCAGCCAAGGAAGGTCTGGAAGAACGCCTCCATGCCCTGCTCGTGGAGGAGCGCGTTCACATCGTGCCGCACCCCGGGGGAAACCCCCTCCACCTCGTACCACAACGCGGGCAGCAGGGGGGCCAGGTCGTAGCCCCGCGTGGCGCGGAATTTTTCAAACAGCCCGCCCGTCCAGTAGAGGCCGTTGCGGTAGATGGGCACCTCGAAGCTGTCACTGAAGAAGGACTCGATGGTCTTCCCGAAATGGCCGCCGACCGCCGCCTCGTACTGCGCGCCCAGGGTCTCGCAGTAGCGCTCCATCGCGCCGGGGCTCAGGTGGTCCACCGCGTCCGCGTTGTCCCGCCGCGTGAGCCAGAAGGCCATGACCCGCCAGCGGCCCTCCGGCACCTCCCACGCCAGCGAGCGGCCCGCCGCGCGGTCCGACAGGTCCGTGAGCGAGTCCGCCGCCAGGTGGCCGTCCACCAGCCGCCCCGCCGCCACCTTCACCAGCCGGTCCTTCGGGCCGATGGCCGCGACCGAGCGCGGCAGGTCGTTCGGGTTCGGAACGGCCGCCTCCGGCAGGGGGCCCGGAAACGCCGCCGGACCGTCCACCTCCGTCATGCTCGCCAGCAGCACCTGGCTCCGGTCCTCCTCCGGCACCCACTTCCCGCCCCAGATCCAGCCCGGCCCGCCGAAGTTCACCGAGAACTCCATGCCGCGCTTCGCCGCCTCCTCCACCGCGAACCGGAGCAGGGCGAAATACTCCGGCGACAGGTACTCATGGTTGCCCTTCGTGTAGACGGGCTCCATGGTGATCTGCTCCACCCCCCCGATCCCCTGGGCCCGCATCTGGTCCAGCTGCCAGACAATGTCCTCCTCCCGCAGCGCGTTCCCCATCCACCACCACCGCGTGTGCGGCCGGCAGTCCATCGGCGGGTCCGCGAACTCCGCGGCGAGCGTGTCGGCCCGCGCGGGTTGCGGGACGACCGGCAGGGAAAGGCACACTGCGGCCAGAAGGGGACAAAGGCGCTTCATGCGGGGCTCCTTGCCGTTCAGGCAATCGTCCGGCAGGGTCAGACGAGCTGTTTCTTCCCCGCGTCAAAGGTGACCCGCCTGCCCTGGCGGTAGGCGGCGTCGGCGAGGATGACGGCGACGCCCTGGCGGTAGCCCCAGTCCATGCCGGCGTTGGGCGCGCCGCCGTTGCGGATGCAGCCGAGCCAGTTTTCGATGTGGGCCTGTCCGGGGTAGGGCGGGTCGGTGTCGAGGAGCTTCGTGGGCGGGATGCTGTCGTCCACGCCCTCGCTGGAGTAGACGGGGTTGCCGAGGTCGTGGCCGAAGCCCGCGCGGAGGAGGCCCTTCTCGAACATGAAGGTGGTGCTCTCGCTGTGGAGGGCGCTGCCGAAGTGGCTGTTGAACTGCGTGAAGAACCCGTCGTACTCGAGCACCGCCACGGTCTGGTCGGGGGCGTCGCAGAGCGGGTCGGCGGAGGAGGCATAGCGCGCGCCGAAGGCCGTGGCCGCCTTCGGCAGGCCGCAGCCCGTGACGAAGTGGACAGTGTTGATGAAGTGGCTCATCCACCCACCGATGGTGCCGCTGGTGAAGTCGAGGTAGCCCATCCATTTCGCGTGCTGGTGGGCGTTGAAGGGGCGGTCGGACCGGTTGTGCAGGAAGGCCTTCCAGTCCGTCTCCGCCTCGGTCTCGGGGCCCGTGTAGCCGTTCCAGTAGGGGACCGTGAGGGACTCGGTGGACTCGATGCGGAAGAGGCGGCCAAGTTTGCCCTCCCGGATGAAGTCGCGGATGGCGGCCGCGCCCGCGCCGCTCACGCCCTGCGTGCCGTGCTGCACGACGCACTTGGACCCCTTCACGGCCTCCACCAGCGCCAGCAGCTCGGGGAGGTCCGCCGGGGTCGGCGCGATGGGCTTCTCGACGTAGACATGCTTCCCGGCGGCGACGGCGGCCATCGTGTGCGAGCAGTGGTGGTGGTCCGGCGTGGCGATGATGACCGCGTCCACATCGGCGCGGTCCAGCAGCGCGCGGGCGTCCGCGGAGACCTCCGGCTTCAGGCCGTAGAGCTTCTCGGCCTCCGCCGGGTAGGTGTCGCGGCGGTGCTTCCAGATGTCGCACACCGCCACCAGCGCCGTGTTCGCGTTCGCCGGGTGGACCATGTTCTGCATCACCCACCGGCCCCGGCCCCCGCAGCCGATCAGGCCGAGGCTGACCCGGTCGTTCGCGCCGACGACCCGCGCCGCGCTCGCCGCGTCCATCCGCGCGAAGGTCCAGCCCGCCGCGCCCGCGGCCAGGGCGCCCCGCATGAACTGCCGCCGGCTCGTGCCGGCCTGTCCGGTCTGCGTTGTCTTCATGGTCCGGTCTCCTGGTGGGGGCGCCGTCCGCGCCCGGCGTCCATGATAGACCATCCCCCCGCCCACCCGCGAACCGGCGGGAGGGGGGGAGGATGGACGATATGGACACTATGGACGGTATGGACGAAGAAGGCCGGCCGTCCGCGCCGGTCCATACTGTCCATACCGTCCATAGTGTCCATATCGTCCATCGCCTTTGCCCCCTCCGCGCTTGGCGCGGGGCTGTGGTATACTCGCGCGAAACCCCTGTTAAACCGACCCAGAGAGGGAGTCGCCATGCTGAAAAAGGCCCTGAAGATCGCGGCGGTCGTGCTGGTGGTGCTGGTGGTGGCGCTGTGGATGCGCAAGGCGCATTATGACGCGCACTACTTCGACAAGTACGACCCGAAGGCCCCGCTGAACGTGACGGTGCTGGAGACCGAGGAGCTGAATGCGGACACGCCGGAGAAGGCGTACAGCATCGTGAAGCTGACCTTCGACGGCTACGGCGGCGAGAAGGTGCCCACGCTGATGGCCATGCCGAAGAGGGCCGACGGCAAGCGGATGCCCGCCGTAATCTTCCTGCACGGCATCGGCCAGAACAAGAACTTCCTCAGGGAGCTGGCGCCGCCCTTCTGCCAGACCGGCTTCATGCTGCTGTCCTTCGACCAGTTCATGCAGGGCGAGCGGAAGCTGCCCAAGGGCACCTCCGGCCTCGCCAGCCTTCAGGCCTTCCGCCAGCGCCCCTGGAAAACCGTCAACGAGACGCGGCGGCTCATTGACTGGCTCGCCGACCACCCGGACGTGGACGCGCGGCGCATCTACCTCGTCGGCGCGAGCTACGGCGCCATCACGGGCAGCACGGTGCTGGCGAAGGACAAGCGCCTGCGCGCGGGCGTCATGGTCTACGGCGGCGGCGACCTCGGCAAGCTGGTGGACTCCGTGGCCACGCGCCTCGGCGTCGGTGCCGCCTTCGGCTTCATTGACGGCAAGACCTTCAACCCCGAAAAGCCGCCCCTGCCCAAGCTCACGCCGGGGCAGAACCGCATCTGCGGCGCCGTCATCAAATGCGCCACGCCGCTGGTCCGCTATTTCGGCGGGGCCGTGGACCCCATCCACTACGTGGACAAGATCGCGCCGACGCCGGTCTACTTCCAGAACGGGAAGTTCGACGTGCTGGTGCCCGCCGTGGCGGGCGAGGCGCTCCAGCAGGCCGCGGGCGACCCGAAGGAGATCATCTGGTACGAGTCGGACCATGTCGGGATTGACCTCGCGCAGACGAACGTGGTCCTGCGCGACGGCCTGACGTGGCTGCTGAAACAGGACGACGAATTCCGGCTGGAGGAGGAGAAGGTGAAGGAGCTGCCCCCCTTCGCCATCCAGAAAACCTGAGCCCGGACACCCCACGGAGGATTCCCGGCATGGACAACGTGAACCGGCGGCGCTTCTTGCAGACGGCCGCGGCGGCGGGCATGCTCGCCGGAACCGTGGCGGCGAACGCGCAGGAGGCCGCCCCCGCGGCGGCGCCCGCAAAACGGCGCAAGTACTGGATCTACGGCTGCGGCGACCAGCCGGAGGAGACCGCGAAGGCCATGCGGGGGCAGGGCTTTGACGTGGTCGTGGGCGGCGACGCCAAAACCGTCGCGGCCGTCCGCGCGGCGGGCATGGAGGCCTGGCAGTGCGGCGGCGCCTTCGGCACGGCGGAGACGGACACCGAAAACCTCGCCGTGGACATTGAGGGCAAGCCGCAGGTCTGGTTCGGCTCGGGCTCGCCCAACAGCCCCGCGATCCGCGCGAAGAACCTCGAGGCCTACCGCACCATGGCCGCGATGGAGGGCGTCACGGGCGTGCTCGTGGACGGCTGCCGCTTCGCCTCGCCGGGTTCCGGGCTGATGCCCTTCCTGACCGACTTCTCCACCCACAGCGAGAAGCGCGCCGCCGAACTCGGCTTCGACTTTGCCCTGATGAAGCGCGACGTGTCCGCCCTCCTCGCGGGGGTAAGGGGGGGCGGCGCGGCGCGCCTGCGCCCCTGGCTGGAGACGCCCGTCGGCGCGATTGAGGCGCTGACCGGGCTCCCCGGACTGCTCGAATGGCTCCGCTTCCGCCGCGCCTGCACCACGGCGCACTTCCGCGACATCGCCGAGATCCTCCACGGCGCCGGGAAACAGATGGGCGTCTACATCTTCACCCCCTCCCTCGCGCCCCTCGTCGGCCAGTCCTACGCCGACCTCGCCCCCTTCGTGGACGTGTTCGCCCCCATGATCTACCGCAACTACCCGGACAAGCCCGGCGTCGCCTGCCTCAACTGGGAGCTCGCCTGCCTCCCCGACGAGCTCGGCGTCGCCGGCACGCCCGACGAGGAGGCCGTCATGCGCCTCGTCCTCGCGTTCACGGGCCTCGACCGGGCCGTCACCTCCCGGCGCGTGCGCCACATCCTCACCGCCGTGCCCCCCGAGGCCGTCGGCCACGAGACTGCCATGGCCCGCGCCCAGCTCCCCCCCGACAAGGAACTCGCCCCCATCGTCTACATAGACGACCCCCAGATGGCCGAAACCGCCGACCAGGTCCTCACCCGCGGCGCCGATGGCATCGCGTTCTTCCTGTACAAGGAGGAGTGGAAGCGGATGACCGCCCCGGCCTTCGGCTGAAGGGGGGGATTTCAACGCGGAAACGCGGAGAGCGCGGAGGGAAACCCCAGGAGTGGCTGCCCTTTCCGCCGCAGTTTCTCAGTGCTCCAGGAAGAACTTCAGGAGGACGAAGCCTCCGATGAGGCACACGAAGAAGAGGATGCTGAGAATGTTGAACCAGCGGTCAATGAACTTCTCGATGGGCTTGCCGAAGAGGCGGAGCATGCCCGCGACGAGGAAGAAGCGGGCGGAGCGGCCGACGGCGGCGGCAATGACGAACATGGGGAGGTTGATGCCGAAAACCCCGGCCGCGATGGTGAACACTTTGAAGGGGATCGGTGTGAAGGCGGCGGCGAAGACCACCCAGAAGTTGTATTTGTCGTAGAGCTGGGACACGCGCTCGAAGACCGGCTCCGAGAAGCCCGGCACATAGGCGAAGAAGAACTGGTCCACCGCCTGCCACACGCCCCAGCCGATGGCGTAGCCCGCGATGCCCCCCGCCACCGACGCCACAGAGCAGGCGGTCGCGAACCGCGCCCATTTCTCGCGGCGGCCCAGGCACAGCGCGATCAGCAGCACGTCGGGCGGGATGGGGAAAAAGCTCGACTCGGCGAAGGCGATCAGCACCAGGGCGGTCATGCCATAGGGGGTGTCGGCCCAGTGCAGCACCCAGTCGTACAGGCGGCGGATGATCTTCATTGAAAGGGAATCCCGTCGTGATAAACAAAGTCCGGAGCGGCCCGGCGGAAACCAGCCGCCGAAACCCGCCCCGGAAACCGTGGGCAATGGTACGGGTTTCGGGCGGGTAAAGCAAGCGGGGGCCGGGGTTGCGGCGTCCGGCAAAGGTGCGGCGCACGCGCGGAATGTGCGATAATCGCCCCGTTTTCAGGCGCGGGCACGCTGTTTTTCCTTGCGTGGGGGGCCGCTTTCCGGACGCTCCCGTCAGCGCGCCCGCCCGCCGGAGACGTTTTGTTCACGGCAGCACACTGTGCAGAAGCACTGGAGTTTCCCATGCCGCGCCGCAGGGTCACAACGCGCCGCGCCCGCCTGCTCCCCCTGGCGGCGGCCTTTCTGCTTCTGGCGGGATGCGTTCAAAGCCGCATCCCGGTGTTCGGCATCCGCCTGCCCTTTCCCGCCGGCATGAGCCGTCTGGACATGCTGCGCTACGAGGGGGACTTCCAGGACCTGTCCTGGACGGAGTCCTTCGACGCGCTCCATGCCAAGCTCTCCCGCGAGTACCCCTTCACGGAGTGGAAGGAGATTCCCTGGGACGCGCTCTACGACCGCTTCTCCCTGCGCGTGGCCGACGCCCAGGCCCGCGACGACGCCCGCGCCTATTACCTCGCCCTGCGCGAGTATGTCCATTCGGTTCCGGACAGCTATGTGGACATCAGCATGGAGGAGGCCTACCGCCAGGAGGCCGTCGGCGGCGGCTTCGGATTCTCCGTCGCCCCCCTGGCCGACGACCGCCTCATCGTCTACCGTCTGGCCAAGAACGGCCCGGCGGCGGCGGCGGGCATCTGCTGGGGCGCCGAGATTCTGGAATGGAACGGCGTGCCGGTGCGCGAGGCCCTGGGGCGGGCCCCGGTGGAGTGGGCGTCCGCGCCCGCGCCGACCTATGTGGGGCGCCTGCTGGACCGGTGCATGCTGCTGACCCGCGGCCCCGTGGGCAGCGAGGCCCGGGTGGTCTTCCAGCGGCCCGGCGAGAAGCGCCGCATCACCGCCACGCTCACCGCGCAAAACGACCAGTACCTGGGCATGGGCGACATTGTGGACTACAGCCATCCCTATGGCGAGATGGAGTCCCCCTTTGAGGCCAAAATCCTCGACGGCGGCGTGGGCCTCCTGCGCATCCATTTCCAGTCCGCCACCATGACGGCGCCCTTCCCGGAGCGGGCCTACAAGAAGGCCGTCGAACGCTTCGCCCGCGAGGGCGTGCGCGGCGTCATCCTTGACCTGCGCGGCAACACGGGCGGCGACCTCAAACTCGCCCGCACCTTCGCGGCCCCCTTCCTCAAGGAATCGCGAAGCCTCGGGTGCATGGTCTGCTACGACCACAAGAAGGGCGGCTTCGCCCTCAAAGACGGCGAATGCGCGGAGTTCGCCCCCGAACTGCCCGGTCTCGACGTTCCCGTCGTCGTCCTTGTGCACCGCACCACCAAGGACACCGGCCAGCTCATCGCCCTCGCCCTCCAGGGGCTTCCCAACGTCACCGTCATGGGGTTCCTGGGCACCGACGGCGCCCTCGCCAGGGTCGGCGGCGAGATCCGCATGCCCCGGGGCCACGTGATCCACTACCCCATCGGGCGGCTGGTGGACGCGTCGGGGCGCGTCGTGGTCTCCACGGACGCGCGGGACAACGGCGGCATCCTGCCGGACATCGTGCCGCCTCTCGGTCCGGCGGAGCTCGACGCGCACTTCAACCAGGGGCGCGACCCCCTGCTGGAGATGGCGGTCCAGCGCCTCGCGGCGGGGGGGTGATTCGTGGCGCGGTTGCTTCCGCGGCCTTCGGCGGTGTATACTCCATGCGCGGATTGTTTAGCAGCATTAACTTTCGTGCCCTGCGGTAAATCGCGCAGCCCGGAGACATGCCGTGACCCTGGAAACCGCGGTGGTGGGGGCCATTCTGCTGGCCGCCGCCGCCGTCACAGTTCTTTTCCTCCGCCGCTCCCTGCGGGCGCGGGAGAACCCCTGCGGCACCTGCGCGGGATGCCCCCATGTGGATGCGGGCGGATGCCCCGTGCCGCCGGAGGCCTGCGGCATCTCGCGGCCGGACGGCGGCAAGACCCCGCCGGGGGGCGCGGCCCATGCATGACAGCGGTGAACACCCCATGACGGCGGCGCTGAAGAGGCTTTCGGGCATGCTGGACGGCGAGCGCGGGCATATTGTCCGCATCGGCCGGACGGGCCCGCGCGGCATCCGGCAGCGGCTGCTCGACATGGGCATCACCCGCGGGGCGGAGGTGCTGGTGGTGCGCCGCGCGCCCATGGGCGACCCCATCGAGGTGGTGGTGAAGAACTACCATCTGGCCCTGCGCGAGCAGGAGGCCGCCCTGATCGAGGTGGAGCCCGTGGTTCCGTGATCGGCCGCGGCGGCATGGGCCCGGTCCGCCGCCGCCGGCGGGGGGGCGGCGCCCGGGACGGGGCGCCCGCGCCGGACGGCGCGCGGGGGGCGGCGCCCCTGATCGCCCTGGCGGGCAACCCCAACGCGGGGAAGACCAGCCTTTTCAACGCCCTGACGGGCTCCGTGCAGCAGGTGAGCAACTACCCCGGCGTCACGGTGGAGTGCAAGGAGGGCACGCTGCGCGCGGGGGACCGCCCCTACACGGTGGTGGACCTGCCGGGCACCTACTCCCTCACCGCCTACTCGCAGGAGGAGGCGGTGGCGCGGGACTTCCTGCTGAACCACCCGCCCGGCGTCATCGTGAACGTGGTGGACGCCACGAACCTTGAGCGCAACCTCTACTTTACGGTGCAGCTCCTGGAGACGCGGACCCCGGTGATTATCGCGCTCAACATGGTGGACCTCGCCGAGAGGCGGGGCATCCGCGTGGACCACACCGCGCTGTCCAAGATGCTGGGGGTGCCCGTCATCCCCACCGTGGGCAGCCGGGGCACGGGGGTGGAGGCCCTGGCCGAAGCCTGCGCCGGGGTGATCGAGGGGACGCATCCGGTCATGCCCACCCAGGTCCGCTACGGCCACGTGGTGGACGAGGAGGTGGACGGTCTCGCCGAAACCCTCGGGGGCCTGCTCCCCGCCGACGCGCGCCGCGCCGCCCTCTGGTTCGCCGTCAAGCTCCTCGAGAGCGACGAGCCGGTCTCCGCCGAGGTTGCGCGCCTCGCCGGACCCCGCGCGGCGGAGCTGGAGGCCGCCATCGCCGCGGCGGTGGCCCGCATGGAGCGGCACTACGACGACGACGCGGCGACCATCGTGGCGGAGCGCCGCTACGGCGTCGCGGCGGGCGCGGCCCGCCAGTGCGTCCACATCACGCCGCAGTCGCGGCGCGACACGACGGAGAAGATAGACGCCGTCGTGTGCAACCGCGCGGCGGGTCCGGTGATCCTGGTGGGGGTGGTGGCCGCCCTGTTCTTCTGGGTGTTCAAGCTGTCCGACGAGTGGGCGTGGATTCCCTGGCCCGGCGGGTGGACCAGCCCGACGGGGGTGGTGGAGGGGTGCTTCGAGGCGCTGTCCGGCCTGCTCGACGGGCTGCGCCCGGGCTGGCCCATGCTGCACTCCCTGCTCGACGCGGCGCTGGTCAAGGGCGTGGGCGGGGTGCTCGGCTTCGTGCCCCTCATTTTCTTCATGTTCCTGTTCATCGCGGCGCTGGAGGACAGCGGCTACATCGCCCGCGTCGCCTTCATCCTCGACCGGCTCCTGCGCGTCTTCGGGCTCCAGGGCAAGTCCATCATCGCGCTCATCGTGTCCGGCGGCCTGGGCGCGGGGGGCTGCGCCGTGCCCGGCGTGATGGCCACCCGCACCCTGCGCGAGGAGAAGGACCGCATCATCACCATGCTCGTCGCGCCGTTCATGAACTGCGGCGCGAAGATGCCCGTGTACGCCGTGCTCATCGCCGCCTTCTTCCCCGACCGGCGCATGCCGCTCATGCTGCTGCTGTGGGGGCTGTCGTGGGTCGTGGCGCTGTGCGCCGCGTGGGTGCTGCGCCGCACCGTCCTGCGCGGCGAGCAGACCCCCTTCGTCATGGAGCTGCCCCCCTACCACCTGCCCGTGCCCCGCGGCGTGCTCCTGCACACCGCCGAGCGCACCTGGCTCTACATCCGCAAGGCCGGCACCGTCATCCTCGCCATCAACATCCTGCTCTGGGCCGTCATGTACTTCCCCCGGCCCCCGGCCAACGCCGACGGGACGGCCCCCTCGCCCTCCGAGGCCGTCGCCCACAGCTTCGCCGGCCGCGCGGGCCGCGCGCTCGAGCCCGTCACCGCCGCCGCCGGCTTCGACTGGCGCGTGAACATCGCCCTCATCGGCGGCTTCGCGGCCAAGGAGGTGGTCATCGGCGCCATGGCCACCGTCTACGCCATGGAGGAGGACGCGGAGGACGCGGACGCCTCCCTGTCCGCGCGCCTGCGCGGGGCGCCCGGCTGGACCCCCCTGCGCGCCTTCGCCATGATGCTCTTTGTCATGCTCTACGCCCCCTGCGTCACCACCATCGCCGTCATCCGCCGAGAGACCGGCACCTGGAAATGGCCCCTCTTCGCCACCGTTTACGCCACCACCATCGCCTTTATCCTCGCCGCCGCCGTCTTCCAGGGCGGCCGTCTGCTGGGGCTCGGGTGAGGGAACGGGGGCCGCTCTCAAGTTGCGCCGTTGTTCCGTTTTGAAGACAATAGGCGGCGGAGGCTGGCAGTGGTTCCCGCCGCCGACCGGGCGAAAGGGTTGGGACAATGAAATCGGTAGAACTTTTCGCGGGCGCGGGCGGACTCGCCATGGGGGTCGCCCTTGCAGGCTTTGAGTCTCAGGCCGTTGTCGAGTGGGACAGGTGGGCCTGCGACACCATCCGGAAGAATCAGGATCGCGGCCATCCCCTTGTGCGGGACTGGCCCTTGTGGGAGGGGGACGTCCGCGCGTATGACTGGTCGTCGCTTCCCAGCGAAATAGACCTGGTTGCCGGAGGCCCGCCCTGCCAGCCCTTCTCCATGGCCGGAAAACACCGGGCCTACGGGGACGCGCGCGACATGTTTCCCGCCACCGTGGAGGTGATTCGCACCCTGCGCCCGAAGGCGTTTCTCATCGAAAACGTGAAGGGCCTGACCCGTTCCAGCTTTGCCAATTATTACCAGTACATTCTCCTGCGGCTGGAGTTCCCCGAGGTGACGCGCAGGACGGATGAATCGTGGACGGAACACCTAAAGCGCCTGCAACGCGAGAAAACGTCCGGTAGGCTGCACGCGGAAGGGCTGACGTACAACGTTGTCCCCACCCTGGTGAACGCCGCCGATTACGGTGTTCCGCAGAAGAGGGACCGGGTCTTCATTGTTGGTTTCCGGTCCGACCTGGGCGTTCAGTGGTCCTTTCCCCGCCCGACCCACAGCCTGGAGGCGCTTCTGCACAGCCAATGGGTGACCGGCGAGTATTGGGAACAGCACCGCGTGGCCGGGAACAGCCGCCCTCAAGTGCCCGCCGCATTCGCCGGCCGGGCCCGAAGGCTGGACCAGTGCCTGGTCCCTCCGGAACAACGCCCCTGGCGAACGGTTCGCGATGCGCTGTCCGACCTTCCTGCTCCGCGCCAAGGCGAGAGCAACGGCCTTTTCCTTAACCACGACTTCCAGGGGGGCGCGCGGGCCTATCCCGGCCACACAGGCAGTCCCCTTGATTTGCCCGCAAAGGCCCTGAAGGCCGGGGACCATGGCGTTCCCGGCGGGGAAAACATGATGGTGTTCGGCAACGGGGAATGCCGGTATTTCACTGTCCGCGAGTCTGCGCGTGTCCAGACTTTTCCGGATGGATACCTGCTCGCCGGTTCCTGGACAGAAGCCATGCGCCAGCTTGGAAACGCCGTTCCCGTCGCCCTGGCAAGAAGAGTCGCCGCGTCCGTGGCGGAGAAGATCGCCGAGGCCGGCATACGGGAGGCGCTGCGTTCGAAAGGAAGGGTTGTGGCATGACCGACGGCAATATCCTTCCGTTCAATCCTTTGGACAAGAAGAACCTCGGCGAAAGCGTCGCGCAGGCCCTGCTCGAACAGCCGCCCGTCAGGCTGCCTGATGTTCAGAAGTTCCGGGGCGCGGGCGTTTATGCCATCTACTATTCGGGAAAGTTCCCGGCCTACAAACCTCTGGCTGAGGCAAACGCCGGTGGACGTCCTGCAACGCCGATCTATGTTGGAAAAGCGGTTCCAGCGGGGGCGAGAAAGGGTGGAGACTTGGAGGCGGATCCGAAGTTCGCCCTCTATGACCGCCTGCAAGACCACGCGAAGAGCATAGAACAGGCCGAAAACCTGGAAGTGAGGGATTTCTGTTGCCGCTATCTCGTGGTTGACGATATTTGGATTCCTCTCGGAGAGGCACTGCTGATTGCGCGGTTTTCCCCGCTTTGGAACAAGGTGATAGACGGGTTTGGCAACCATGACCCCGGAAAAGGCCGGCATGAGGGGTTGCGACCCCGCTGGGACGTGCTGCACCCCGGCCGGCCATGGGCCGCCCGGTGCAAAGACCGGCCGGAAACTGCAGCGCTGATCAAGAGTGAGGCTCTGAATTTCCTTCGAAACAGTCCACCGTCAGACGGGCACGGGTGAAGATCGTCATTCTTCGCGAACTGCCAACCCAATGCACGGTCTGACGCACATCGGAGTTCCGCAACCAGCAAAGGGGCAGTCATGACCGACACCACCCTTTCCCCCGAACTCGCCGCGAAGGAGGCCGCCCTGCGCGGCGTTTTGGAGGCGTGCGGGTCCGTGGCCGTCGCGTATTCCGGCGGCGTGGACTCGTCGTATCTGGCGGATGTCGCCCATGAGGTTCTCGGAGACCGCGCGCTGCTGGTCATCGCGGACTCGCCGAGCATCCCGCGCGCGGAGCTGGCGGAGGCGCGGGCGCTGGCCGCCGCGCGGGGCTGGCGGCTGGACGTGATCCAGACGCGCGAATTTGACCTGGAGGACTACCGGCGCAACGACGGCCGCCGCTGCTACCACTGCAAGGCGACCCTGTTCTCCACGCTGCGCGCCCACGCCGCCGCCCGCGGCATCGCCGCGGTGGCCCACGGCGAGATCGCCGACGACGCCCTCGACCCCACGCGCCTCGGCGCGCTGGCGGCGCGGGAGCAGGGGGTGCGCGCGCCCCTCGCCGAGGCGGGCCTCACGAAGGACGACATCCGCGCCCTGAGCCGCCGCCGCGGCCTGCCCACGTGGGACAAGCCGTCCTTCGCGTGTTTGTCGTCGCGGTTTCCGAAAGGCGTGGCGCTGTCGCCGGAGGACCTGCTGCGCGTCGAGCGCGCCGAAGAGTGCCTGCGCGCGCTCGGGTTCAAACAGTACCGCGCGCGCCACCACGGCGACCTCTGCCGCATCGAGGTGGACCCGGCGGACCTGCCCCGGATGCTCGAGCCCGGGCTCCGCGAACAGCTCGTGGAGACCCTGCGCGGACTGGGCTACCGCCACGTCACGGTGGACCTGGCGGGCTACCGCACCGGCAGCACGGCGTAGGGGGAGGGGAAGTCAGTCGGACAGGTCGGACAAGTCAGACGGGTCTGACAGGTCTGACAGTTCTGACTTGTTCAATCCGCCTCTTGAGTCCGACCCGTCCGACCTGTCCGACTTGTCCGACCTGTTCGACCCCTGCCGTCCCCTGGACTCCACGCGCTGCCGGTAGAGACTCTCCGTGAAACCGCCCTCGCGCAAAAAACTCCGCCCCTGGCTCTCGATTTGGCGTTTCAAGAGGTAGGCGGCCTGGTGCACCGCGCAAACCATGGCGTTTGCCGCCAGTTCGGGGGATGACTGCGCCACGAAATCCGCCAGTCCGGCGAGACCCGTCAGGCGGACCGTTCCGGGCGCGGCAGGGGGCAGGTCCTCGACCCGGTCCTTCGAGAGCCGGTCGCGCATGGCCCGCGCCTCCCGTGAATCCCCCGGCCATAGCCGCAGGCCGTTCTGGCGCAGAAAACTCTCGTAGTCGCGGAGGAGTTCATCGTTCAGGCTCGCCCGCGCCACATTGGTCAGTTTCATCTCGGTCTTGCGCGACGTGGCCGCCGCGCCGCTCCCCTCGCTGATGTTGCGCACCCCGCTGCGCGCCGCCTGCACCATCTGGTCCGTCATCCGCCGGTCCTGCGGGAAGAAACGCCGGCAAAACACCACCGTGGCGTCATACACCGCCTCCGCCACCTTGTAGCTGCGGAGGTTCCGGTAGCCGCCATGCGGAAGCAGGGGGGTGCCGTCGGAGCCCATGGTCCTATCCTCCCAAGGAAGCCAGAATAATCCAGTCGGACGGGTCGGACAAGTCTGACCTGTCGGACAAGTCTGACAAAAGCACTGCCGCAGGCGCCACTTTTCACCTGTCGGACGAGTCGGACCGGTCTGACTTGTCCGACAGGTCTGATAGAAGCATTGCGGCAGCCGCCACTTTCTGCTTGTCCGACCCGTCCGACCTGTCCGACCTGTCCGATCTTTCAGCCCCCCGCCCGCCGCGCCATTTCGCGCAGCATCTTCTCCCGGCTGATGGGCTTCACTTCGCGCACGATCCATTCGCGCATGGCGCGGCCCGGGCCGGTGTCCTGGGGCGCGGAGAGGAATTCCAGCTCCACCCCCAGCCGCTCCGCGACGCCCAGCGCGATCAGGGGCCACACGGCGCCGATGTCGCCGATGAGGGGGATGCTCCCCTCGTGGCGGGCGAAGCCGGACATCTCCATGCGGAAGGGCACCTTGAACATCTTGGTCTTGGGCAGGCCGTCGGCGATGGCGCGCTGCACCGCGCCGCCGGACCGCTCCGCGGCGCAGACCTGGTCCAGCGCGGGGTCGAGGTCCACGCGCACCAGCGTCTTCCCCTCCAGCGAGTAGGTGGGGTGGCCGTCCCAGGCGGACCACATGCCGTGGCCGGTGTAGCGCTCGAAGGGGCCGTCGTGGATTTCCTGCGTGAGGGCCACGGCGGACTCGATGATGACGTCGGCGGCCCCGAGCATCCGCGACAGGCGCGCGGCCCGTTCGCGCAGGGAAATGGTGTCGCCGATGTTGAGCCCGACCGCGCCGCCGCCGATGAGCTGCGGCACCGTCACGATGACCGGCAGGCCGCGCTCCGCGCCCGCGCCGATCATGGTCCACGGGTCCGCGCCGAGGCCCGCGGCCTCCTCGAAGGACAGCCCCGCCCCGCGCGCAAGGGTCATGATCTCCTGCGACAGCCGCTCCAGCCACAGGCCCACGGGATACCCGAGGTTCCCCGCCGCCTTGATGATGGTCTTGCCCTCCGCCGCCTCGAGCCGCGCGAGGAGCCCCTCGTCCACCTGCGTGTGCCGCCGGATATCGTCCAGCGTCTCCGGCGACATGAGGGTCAGCTCGAACTCGCCGCCCCGCGGCAGCAGCTCCGGCGGCACCCCCAGCGGCGCGCCGGGACACCGTTTCACGCGGTCCAGCGTGCCGCCCATCTCGTGGGAGACGACGGCGGAGCTGGTGGACACGCCGTCCACGATCCCCGCGCGCATGAGCCCCGCCAGCAGCGTGGTCACGCCCTCGTGGATGTTCGGGCCGCTGCCCGTGACCACGGCCACCTTCCCGCCACGCTCCTTGGCCGCGGCGATGCGTGCCACGGCCTCGTCTATGCGGGCGAGGGTGGCCTCCTCCAGGCGCTCCCGGCAGAGCGCCGCAACGGCGGCGTGCTCAGACTTCATGGCCTTCCCTTTCCCGGAGCATGCGCCCCGCGCGTTCCAAGTCCTCCGGCGTGTCCACGCTGAACCCGTGGAACGCCCGGTCGGGCGCGCGCGACACCCCCACGCGCACCCGCACCCCGTGCTCCAGCCAGCGGAGCTGCTCCAAAGACTCCACGCGCTCCAGCACGGTGGGCGCGAGGGTGGTCAAACGCATCAGCGCGTCCCTGCGGTAGGCGTAGATGCCCGCGTGCTCATACACCGTGTGGGGCACCGCCTCGCGCGGGTACGGCAGCAGGGACCGCGAAAAGTAGAGGGCGTAGCCCCGCAGGTCCGTCACCACCTTCACCACCGCCGGGTCGCGCAGGTCCTCCTCGCGCTCCACGGGGAACATGAGCGTCGCCACCTCCGCCGCCGGGTCCTCCAGCAGCAGCTCCGCCGCCTGCCCGATCATCTCCGGATGCACAAACGGCTGGTCGCCCTGGATGTTCACCACAATGTCCGCGTCCAGCGCGGCCGCCGCCTCCGCGATGCGGTCCGTGCCGCTGGGGTGGTCCGCCCGCGTCATCACCGCGCGCCCGCCAAACGCCAGCACCGCGTCGCGCACCCGCGCGTCGTCCACCGCCGCGCACACCTCCGACAGGAGCGCGCAGCGCGCGGCGCATTCGCAGACCCGCTGGATCATGGGCTTGCCCCCGATGAGGGCCAGGGGCTTGCCGGGCAGCCTGCTGGACCCGTACCGCGCGGGGATGATGCCGGCGACTTTTTCCGCGGCCATGGGAGGGGCCTCCTATCGGGGTTGACACCCGGGACCAAATAATACTACTATTTGGACATGGGCGCAAGAACTTCCTCCCCCGATGACACCCTGGCCGGCGTCCTCGCCGACCGCATCCACACCGACATCGTGGCGTCGGGGCTCCAGGCGGGCGACCTGTTCATGACCCTGGACGAGGTGGCGGCCCGCTACGGCGCGTCGCGCACCGTGACGCGCGAGGCCCTGAGCCGCCTGCGCGCCCTGGGGGTGATCGAGGGCCGCCAGCGGCGCGGCGTGCTGGTGGCGCGGCCGGACCCGGTGGCGATGGCGGAGCGGTGGGTGCCCCTGTACTGCCGCCGGGCAAACCGGCGGGATTTTGCCGTGCTGGCGGAGCTGCGCTATGTGCTGGAGACGGGGGCGGTGGGGTTGGCGGTCGCGCGGGCGACGGCGGGGCAGCGCACGCGGCTGGCGGCGCTCGCGGCGGACTTCGAGGCGGAGGCCGCGCACGCGGGCCACACCCCGGCGGCGGACGCGGTGGACCTGGCCTTCCATGCGCTGCTGCTGGAGATGGCGGGCAACCCGCTGCTGTCGGGGATGCACCGCGTGCTGGGGGAGTATTTCGCGGCGTCGGCGGAGTTTGACCCGCAGCCCAACGCGGACGCGGCGATCCGCGACCACCACGCGCTGGCGCGGGCGGTGTCCAAAGGCGACGCAGGCAGGGTCCGCGCCCTGCTGGAAAAGCATCTGATGTCCACCCTGAACCGGGAACCCGCTGAAAAGGAGCCCCGCCCATGACCCTTCGAACCCTGGCCGCCTGCGCGGTCCTGCTGGCGTCCGCCGCGTCCGCCGAACCGTTCTGTCAGTCTGAGCTCGTTTTCCCCCTCCAGCCGCAGCACGCGCATTCGTCCACCCTGGCGGAGTGTCCCAACGGCGACCTCCTCGCCTGCTGGTTCCAGGGGTCCGGCGAGCGCACCGCGAAGGACGTGGCGCTGTTCGGCGCGCGCCTGCGGAAGGGGGAGAGCGCCTGGAGCGCGCCCTTCCCCATGGCCGACACCCCGGACTTCCCCGACTGCAACCCCGTGCTGTTCGTGGACGCCCACGGCGACCTGCGCCTGTTCTGGATCGCCGTGCTTTCGGAGCGGTGGGAGGACTCCCTGCTGCGCATGCGCGTGTCGTCGGACTACCAGGGCGACGGCCCGCCCGTGTGGCGCTGGCAGGACCTGCTGATCATGGACCCGGGCGATGGCTTCGAGGCCGCCCTGAAGGCGGGGTTCGACGCCGTGGCCGCGCGCCACACGGCCCCGACGCCGCAGATGAAATGGCTGCTGAAGCGGGAGGTTCCGCGCATCCTGAAGGACGCGAAGAACCTGAGCCTGCGCCAGCGCGGCTGGATGACCCGGTGCCGCCCGACCACGCTGGCGTCGGGCCGCGTGCTGCTGCCGCTGTACTCCGACGGGTATGTCGCCGGCCTGTGCGGCATCAGCGACGACGGCGGCGCGACCTGGCGGTCCTCGGCGGTCATGCCGGGGGCGGCGCTCAACCAGCCGAGCCTCGTCCAGAAGAAGGACGGCACGGTGGTGGCGTACTTCCGCGAGGAGGACGACGTCCTCCACCGCATTCTGCGGAGCGAATCGCACGACAACGGCGAGACGTGGACCGTGGCGGAGTACACGGAGCTGCCCAACCCCAACGCGAGCGTGGGGGTGCTGGGCCTGCGCGACGGGCGGTGGCTGCTGGTGTACAACGACACCGAGCAGGAGCGCGAGAGTCTGGTCCTGTCCCTGTCCGACGACGAGGGCGCGACCTGGAAGGCGACCCGGCCCCTGGAGCGCGCGGCGGGCGGCGCCTTCCACTACCCCTTCATGATCCAGACCGCCAACGGGCGGGTGCACGTCACGTATACGTACAATCCCCCCGGCGGCGCGGGCAAGACAATCAAGCACATCGCCCTCGACCCGGACTGGGTGCTGGCGGGGGACAAGTAGGAGAGGGAACCGGCGGCCCCGGGCGGAGAGGAGAAAGCGGCCAAGCCGCCATTGAGAGCGAAGCGAAGAAGGACGGCGGAGAGATGGCGGCGCTATCGTCATTGCGGGCGAAGCGAAGGACGACGGAGAGATGGCGGCGCTATCGTCATTGCGAGCGAAGCGAAGGACGGCGGAGAGATGGCGGCGTTATCGTCATTGCGAGC